>CAYWBF010000242.1:0-4692 GCA_964456085.1 uncultured Eubacteriales bacterium | reverse complement strand
CTTAATGGTTTTTTCTAAGGATACGTTCTTTGCATATGGAATATTGTAAGAAATTCCGCCGCCCTCGTAGCTTGTAAAGCCGCCGGCAATGGCAATCTCAGTTAACAAACGTGCATCGGGAGTACCATGACGCATTTGAACTGGTACATTTAATTCATTGATAATTTGTCTACAGCCGAAAATTCCGTGGTTAACAGCCGGAAAGCCATTTAGCATTGATTTTTGTTGCTTGATGGATTCTTTTATTCCTGTTTCAGCTTCTTCGTAGCGGTTTTGGCGTGTATAGCTGTCTATTGTAGTAGGCAAAAGGTCGGCTTCGCCTTCTTTTTCAAGGTAGGATAGAAGCTGTACATGCTCTGGTATTAATGCAACGCCTGCACGAGGCTGTGTTAAAGTTGCACCTGCTTCTTTAGCTTCCTTTAGCTTTAAGGAGAACAATTTTGATTTTGGTAAGGTTTTGTGATAAGCAACTGCCTCGTCAAAATCTACCTCAGAACCAGTGGGCCAATGCTTTAATATTTCTTGGCGTATTTGATTAAATTCGTCATCTGACATTTTAATGTTGTTAATGTCCACTAATTTTCAACTCCCTTTTTAAAATGTTAAGTGCGGTCAACGGATATTTTTGGCTTAACAATCCCATCGCCGACATTATATAACGTTTATCTACATAAACCTTCGCTTGCTTTGGTTTTAATACAGTTGGGTCATTTGCCTTATAAAAGCAGTTTTCAACTATACTTGCAACATTGTCGGAATGTATAATTGCCCCGCCTGTAGTAACTACGTTAGTTACACTTCTTAAATCCTTGCCAGTCTGTAAAAATGCTTCTCCCATTGGGGTGTACACCTGCTCTATACGTCCAACATGTCTTGTTACTGCCGTATCTATTGCCGCCGAGGCCAGTGCATAATCGAAAGCGGCTAGCTCCTCATTATCAGGAATAATATCTGTCTGTGTGGTAATCAGCTCCAAAATCTCCTCAGCACGCTGGGGTGAAAGAGCTGACAGCTTGCTTATGTAATCAACGGATACAGCGTCAAAAATACCTTTTGCACTGTAACGCATACCAATATCGCCTTCAACAGTCCTCTTTGCATATACCTCGGGCAAGCCACGAAAAATTGTATTGCCGCTGTCAGGTGTTCCCTTTGCAACAGAATACACATCGGTTGTTGCGCCGCCTAAATCTACGGCTAATAATTCCCCTATACCTTTTTCCTGCTCGCAGCCATCAGCGTATAACGTTACAGCGTTTAGTATTGCGGAAGGGGTAGGGATTATTGGAGTTGACAAGCTATGTGCAAGCTCTGTTAAGCCCTTAGCCTCAATTATACGCTTTAGGAAAATATCTCTTATAAGCCCTTGAACAGGCTCGATATTCAGCTCGTTAAAAACAGGCATAACATTTTCTGTTACATATATCTCTTTTCCGGCTTTTTCAAGTATTGCCGCACATTTATGTGCAACTGTGCGGTTTCCGGCAATAATAACAGGACAAGAAATATTAGATTTAGAAATTGCCGTAGCATTTTTTAGAATACATTCGGAATTTCCACCGTTAGTGCCGCCTGTAAGAAGAAAAATATCCGGTTGAAGGCTTTCCGTTTCTAATATATCCTCTTCTGTAAGCTCAAAAGAAAACACCTTTAGCACCTTTGCACCTGCGCCTAAGGAGGCACGCTTGGCGGCTTCTGCCGTAAGAGACGGCACAAGTCCGCTGGTTACTATTTTTAAGCCGCCTGCTGCGCTGGAGCAAGCAAACGTTTCGTCAAAGTTAATGTCATCGCCTATGCTTGACTTTAACTGCTCTAACGCACTGTTCACTCCGTTTTGCACGTCGGTGTATATTGTGGTGAAGCTCGCCGCTGTGCCCAGCAGTTTTTGCGACTCTAGCTCAACAGCGGTTAATTTGGTATATGTACTACCAATATCCATAAGTAGTATGTACTTCAACTTAAGCCTCCAAATTTAAGTCTTGTTTTAAGTGATTAATACATTCCTCTGGGTCTGTTCCCGGGCCGTATACTCTGTCAAAGCCCATGGATTTGAACCTTTTTTCTACCAAGTCAAATGGCTGCTTGCCAACAACGATATTGCCGCCTACGTACAATAAAATGTTGTTTAACCCCGATTCTATACATCTTTCTCTAAATCCACGGCAATCCAGTTCGCCATGGCCATACAAGCTGGAAACAATTATTACGCTTGCATTTGCTTCAATGGCGGCTTCAATAAATTCTTCCTGCGACACCATAACGCCTAGGTTAATAACATTAAACCCGGCCAAGGAAAATGCATGATAAAGGATTTTGTTGCCTACAGCATGCACATCGGCGCCAATTACACCCAAAATCAAAGTTTTACTTTCCACTGTAGCACCTCACTTATAATATTATTTTTTGTCGAAACATATTGTGTTATATCTTTACTATATATTGTTATATATCAATTGTCAAGAGGGTTTTAGAGTTTTTTTAAAATTATTTATTTGTTAATAAGAACCCACATGCAAACGTATTGTTCTTCACAAATAAACGGAGCAAAAAGTAATAAAGGATCCTCCAAACAAAAAAGCACTCGGTTACTGCCGTAATGGCAATAGCCGAGTGCTTTTTAGCTGTCTCAATTAATACAAATTAAAAACTTCATTAATCTTAGGTATAACATAACCGCTACCGCTGCGATTTTTAACATCTTCCACCATAGCAATGATTAATAGCGGCTTTTCGCAATCCTCATCAGCAGTAAATACATTAAACCAACCAAGCTCCGTGCCGTCCTTATCCTCCTTGGAAAGCTTAATCTCTGCGGTGCCTGTTTTTCCGGCTAAGGGAACTTTCATTTTTAGTCCTAGAGTTTTGTAAGCGTTTTGTGCAACAAGGCTTAAATCTTCTCTGATGATTTCTGCCGCCTCTTTTGTAAAAGCTTGCTCCTTCCAAAACTCGGGAAAGGATTCTGATTTTTTAATAAGGTATGGCTTTATCATGTTTCCTTCATTTATAAATGCACTGTAGATTGAAGCCATATGAATGGGATTAATAAGAATTTGCCCCTGTCCATAACCGCTGTCTGCTAACTGTATTTCGGATTCAAAGGTTTCTGTGCTAGAGATAATTGAAGAGTATAGACCATATTCAAAGGGAATCTTTTCTTCAAAGCCTATTTTTAACAGCTGCTCTGCCAAAATATCCGCTCCAATATTAAGCGCCGCCTTTGCAAAGAAAATATTGTCCGAATATATCAAAGCATTTTTAAGAATAACTTCGCTGCCATAATCCTTTAGAGTTGTTATTTTGTAGCCGCCCCAGCTTGAATCTTTTTGCCAGCTGCGCCCGGTGTACCCATAGTTTTCATTTGGAGAGAGCTTACCTGTGGTTAAGCCAATTGCAGCGATGACAGACTTAAAACCAGAACCGGGACATAGGGCAGCCTTGAAGCGATTGTAAAATGGCTTGTTTTCATCAGCGCTTAATTCCTCCCATTTTGACTTAGACAGCCCAATAACAAAATCATTGGCGTTAAAGGTGGGCGTGCTTACAAGAGCAAGCACTTCTCCGGTTTTAGGGTTCATTGCCACTCCGCAGGCTTTGTCCTCCCATAGCTGGTCATATAATGAGGATTGTAAATAAGCATCTATTGTAAGATTTATACTGTTGCCGTCCTTCTGAAGCTTCTTAGCTAAAGCTTCTTTTTTCTTGCCTTCCTTATCCACAATTATGATTTCATAGCCATCAATCCCACGAAGAGTATCCTCATAAATTTTTTCAAGCCCTGCCTTGCCTACAACACTATTGGCGTTATATCCTTTCCCCTCTAGTACTTCTAAGTCCTCTGCTGTAACGTTTTGTATGTAACCAATTAAATGGGAAGCCTTATCCTCAAGGGGGTAATACCTAACAGGATTATTACTTATTTTTACTCCCTTAATTTCAAGTAAACTGTTTTCTAGCTCCAAATTACCCCTATGTATTGTTTTCAAGGGTACGAAGGTATCCTCCTTAACATAAGAAGCATTCAGTTTTTTGTTTATACTATCAACAGATAGCTCAAGAAGCTCTGCAACCACCTCAATGTCACTTTCAGAGCTTTCGTTCATCTTACCTGCAACAAACCCTACAGAAGAGGCAACTCCTTCCCCTGCAAGCAGTTCATTGTTCCTGTCAAATATATTCCCTCTCTCTGCTTTCAGGGTGATTACTCTAACCTTATCCTCGGGGTCTAGCATAGGAAATATGAGCTGGGCATACCAAAAAAGGCTATAGCTCTCGTCGTTGATTTTTGGTATAAGCTTTAATAGTCCGTGGGTATCTTCCGTCTCGTCCTTAGTGAATATAGCTTTATTTGAAAAGGAAAGCTCACCAGCAATGGTGTCCATAGTGGTATCAAAGATAACAATTTTTTGTGTTTCGTCCTGTTCTACTATTTCGTTTATTGTAATCCTTAAATTCGCCGCTTCAATCCCGCCATAAATTTTTTGATTTTTTTCTACGAAGTCATCCAATGAAATATACTGCTTTGAGCGCTCGTCTAGTAGCTCATACATTTTTTCAAATTCACGTTCATTAATAAAATCCATGTACTGCTTTAAAATTTCTTCTGGCTGAGTAGCTTTTGTGTTTAATATCAATAATCCATCATCTTGATTAAACCAAAAATTTATAAACAACCATACTCCAATGATAATAATC
>CAYWBF010000241.1:0-4702 GCA_964456085.1 uncultured Eubacteriales bacterium | reverse complement strand
TGCTAGGGCATCAGTGTGATGAAATGGCGAAAAGGCTCTCACGTTATGGCGCAAACAGAGTGCTTGTGGTTGACCATGAATCCTTGGACACCTACATGACAGAGCCATATACATATGTAATCAGCAAAATTGTTGAGAAATACAAGCCAGAGCTTATGCTTTTCGGCGCAACAGCAATCGGCCGTGATCTTGCACCTAGGGTGTCTGCAAGGGTTAAAACAGGCTTAACTGCCGACTGTACAGGGCTTGCCATCGATGAGACAGAGAACAAAAATCTTCTTATGACTCGTCCAGCCTTTGGCGGAAATATTATGGCGACAATACTTTGCCCAGAGCACAGACCGCAGATGGCTACCGTTAGACCCGGTGTTATGCAGAAGATTACTCCTTCCGATGAAGGCGCTTCTGAAATCGAGAAGGTTGACATTGAGATTCCTCAAAGCTGCTTTAATGTAGAAATTTTGGAGGTAGTTAAGTCTACATTGCAAAAGATAGACATTAGCGAAGCAAAGATTCTTGTGTCCGGCGGCCGTGGCTTAGGGGGAGCGGAAAACTTCAAGCTTCTTGAGGATTTAGCCGAAGCATTAGGCGGAACTGTTTCCGCATCAAGAGCTTGTGTAGATGCCGGTTGGATAGGCAAGGAAAGCCAAGTTGGGCAAACAGGAAAGACCGTAAGGCCGAACTTATATATCGCCTGCGGAATATCTGGGGCTATCCAGCATCTTGCCGGTATGGAGGAATCTGATGTTATTATCGCTATCAACAAGGACGAAACTGCACCTATATTTGAGGTAGCGGATTTTGGTATTGTTGGTGATGTTACGAAGATTTTGCCTTTGTTTACTGATTTGGTTAAGAAGGAAAGAGCTGCTAGCTAAGTAAAAAGCAAAAGGGCTAAGTCGAACCCATTTAGGGTATACGACTTAGCCCTTTTTGTTTTTGTAAAATTTAAAATAACCAATACCAAGCTATGGCAACGCTTCAAAATATTCAATCATAAAGTTAATAAGCCTCTTGGCAGCAAAGGATTTGTACCTGCCTTGCTTATTAATTATTGCTATATGCCATGGAAGCTTCGTTTCCATTGGGATACTTATTAAATTTTCGGTTATATACCTTCTAACTACAGGCCCAGGAAGCACGGCAATACAGTTGCTAAATTCAGTCATTTCAAAAATAAAACCTGACATTAAGCTCTTATATGCTATGTTTGGATCAAAGCCGTTGGATTCGCACATTGCTATAAATACATCATGCAGAGTTGCCGTTTCGCTAAAGGTGATTATTTTCTCGTTTTTGATTTCTTCCAAGGAGACGGTATTATTGTTTGCAAGTCTATGATGCTTGTTGACAATAATCTGACATTCGTCGCGAATGATAGTATTAATTTCAAGACTTAAAGAGTTTTCTACAGGAAGCATAACCAAGCCGAAGTCCACCTTATTTGCAAGGACTGTTTGGGTAGTTTTTTTAGAACCCTCTTCAATAATGCTTACGTTAATATTGGGGTGCCTTTTGTTAAACTCAAACAGAAGCTTAGGAAAGTAAATGTCCAACAACACCCCAGGTATGCTTATTTTTATTTCGCCTGATTCCAGCATTTTTAGGTCGTTTATGTATCTGTATATGTCACTATGTCGCTGTAAAAGCTCCTGCGCCAAGATAAAAAAGCATTCTCCCGAATCAGTAAGCTTGAAGGACTTGCTTGTCCTTTCTATTAGGCAGGCGTCCAGCTCCAGTTCTATTTGCTTTATTACACGGGTTAACATCGGCTGTGTAATATATAGCTCTTGAGCTGCTTTTGTGTAGCTTTTGTTTTTTACTACTTCTGTAAAGTACTTAAGCTGTTGAATATCCAATATCATCACCTCAACCATTAACATTTTACATAGCATAATTTCTGTAGTTAAAACTATTCTATTACTTTTGATTATGGATTCATATTGTACAAAGTATTTTACATTTTGTGCATATGAAATATATAATATTTACAGAAATAAAACTATGCATAGTTAAATATTGTACCAAGTGCTACAAAAAAATAAAGTATGGATACTATTATATTAAAATGGAGTGGGGTTTGTAAATGGGTAAAAATAAAACATCTAAGCTTATGCCTTTAATGAAAGCCATTGAGCTTATTGAAAACGGTCAAACAGTAGGAGTAGGGGGATTTATTGGGAATATGCACCCTGAAGCACTTACTAAGGCTTTGGAGGAAAGATTTTTAAACACAGGAAGCCCAAAGGCTCTGACTATAATGTATGCCGCAGGGCAAGGTGATGGCAAGGACAAAGGGCTAAATCATCTTGCACATGAAGGTTTGGTTAAAAGGGTTGTTGGAGGTCACTGGGGACTTGCACCAAAGCTGCAAAAGCTTGCCATTGAGAATAAAATTGAAGCCTATAATTTGCCCCAAGGGGTTATCGCACACCTACTAAGGGATATAGCGGCAGGGAAGCCAGGCACAATAACTCATGTGGGACTTCAAACCTTTGTTGACCCACGAATTGAGGGTGGGAAGCTAAATAGCTTAACTACGGAAGATCTTGTAGAAGTGGTTAAACTGGCAGGCAAAGAATATCTATTCTATAAGGCCATGCCTATTGATGTAGCTTTGGTTAGGGCGACTTACGCTGATACAGAAGGAAACGCAACCTTCCAGCGTGAATGTGTTTCCCTTGAGGTACTGGCTATGTGTCAGGCTGTTAAAAACAGCGGCGGCAAGGTTATACTTCAGGTTGAACATGTTGTTAACAAAGGTACACTTGATACGAGACTTGTTAAGCTTCCTGGAATATACGTTGATGCAATTGTTGTTTCGGAGAGCAGTGACCATATGCAAACTTTTGGAACGCAATACAATCCAAGCTTTAGCGGAGAAGTTAAGGTTCCAGTTTCATCTGTACAGCCATTGCCTCTTGATGAGCGTAAAATTATTGCACGTCGTTCTGCCATGGAGCTTGTTCCAGGTGCTGTTACAAACCTTGGTATTGGTGTACCCGAGGGCGTTTCAATTGTTGCTGCAGAGGAAGGTATTGGCGACCAAATGATACTTACTATAGAGTCCGGCCCTGTTGGCGGTATTCCGGCAGGTGGACTTGATTTTGGCGCTGCTATTAACCCCGACTGTATTCTTGACCAGCCATCCCAATTTGATTTTTATGACGGCGGCGGCTTAGATGTGGCTTTTCTTGGATTGGCACAGGCGGATATGGAGGGTAATGTTAACGTAAGTAAGTTCGGACCCAAAATTCCCGGCTGCGGCGGATTTATTAATATTACACAAAACGCTAAAAAGCTTATTTATTGCGGAGCATTTACTGCCGGTGGGCTGAAAATCTCCGTTAATGAAGGAAAGCTAAGCATAGACCAAGAAGGACGCACAAAGAAATTTTTAAGTAAAGTAGAGCAAATAACCTTTAGCGGTAAATATGCCGTAAAAAAGGGTCAGCCTGTTATTTATATTACCGAAAGAGCGGTATTCATTTTAAATGAGGAGGGGCTAACCCTTACAGAAATTGCTCCGGGAGTTGACCTTGAAAAGGATATAATTGAGCTAATGGAATTTAAGCCTATTGTTTCTAAGGATTTAAAGCTTATGGACGAACGGATTTTCAAAACAGAGAAAATGGGACTTATGAATTGATTATTGGGAGGATAAATAATGCTTGGTATTTTTTTAGGCTTAGCCTTATTAATGTTTTTGGCATACAGAGGCTACTCCATTATTTGGATAGCGCCTATATGTGCCTTGGTTGTTGCTGCTACCGCAGGGCTTGATTTACTAACGTCGTATACGGATACATATATGAAGGGTTTTGTGGGTTTTACCGTTTCTTGGTTCCCTACATTTATGCTTGGTGCAATTTTTGGAAAGCTTATGGACAAAACAGGCTCGGCACGTGCCGTTGCACAGCTAATTTGTGATTTTATTGGTTCAAAGCGTGCTATACTTGCCGTTGTTGTAGGCTGTGTGGCACTTACCTTTGGTGGAATAAGCTTATTTGTAGTTGCGTTTGCAATGTACCCATTTGCAGTTGCTCTTTACAGAAACGCAAATATTACACTTAAGCTTGCCCCAGGAGCCATAGCCTTGGGTGCATTTGGCTTCACTATGACTGCTCTTCCCGGTTCTCCGCAAATTCAGAATCTTATCCCCACAAATTATTTCGGCACAACTCCAATGGCTGCGCCTATTCTTGGTATAGTTGCTTCTATTATCATGGCTGTGGGTGGATATTTATACCTTACTTGGCGTCGAACAGTACTGGAAAAACAAGGCTTTTTCTTTGAGGAGCCTGTGGGAATGACCAAAAGCTCCAACGTAGATGACAGCAGTCTTCCTAATCCTTACTTGTCATTACTTCCTTTGCTTACAGTTGTTTTAACTCTTAACTTGCTTAAATGGAAAATAGTTGTATCCTTATTAGCAGGTATTGCATTGTGTATGATAATCAACTTTAAATCGTGGAAAAGCTTCATAAAGTCGATAAACGAGGGCGCAGAAGGTTCTATGCTTGCTATTATTAATACATCTGCCGCTGTAGGCTTTGGTTCTGTTGTGCGTGTAGTGCCCGGATTCCAGCAGCTAACAAATATGTTGCTTGGTATTCAAGGAAGTCCGCTTATTTCCGAGGCTGTTGCCGTTAACGTACTAGCCGGAGCCACCGGTTCTGCTTCCGGCGGTATGGGAATCGCC
>CAYWBF010000240.1:0-4705 GCA_964456085.1 uncultured Eubacteriales bacterium | reverse complement strand
CCTTGGCGCCGGCGCTTTCGTGTGCGGCGAGGAAACCTCCCTTATGAATTCCGTGCAAGGTCTTAGAGGTGAACCAAGAGTTAAACCTCCATTCCCAGCACAGTCCGGACTTTGGGATAAGCCTACAAACATCAACAACGTTGAAACCTATGCCAACGTATGTCCAATCATCTTAAACGGCGCAGACTGGTTCAACTCCATCGGTACAGAAACCAGCAAAGGCACAAAAGTTTTCGCCCTTGCCGGAAAAATCAACAACGTTGGTCTTGTTGAGGTGCCTATGGGCATTTCTATCAACGACATTATCTATTCCATTGGCGGCGGCATAAGAAACGGAAAGAAGTTCAAGGCTGTACAAACAGGCGGCCCTTCCGGCGGCTGTATCCCTGCCGACCTTAAGGACTTAAAGATAGATTACGAAACACTACAGGAAAAAGGCTCTATGATGGGCTCCGGTGGTATGATTGTTATGGACGAGGACGACTGCATGGTTAACATTGCAAAGTTCTACCTTGAATTTACCGTTGACGAAAGCTGCGGCAAGTGTACCCCATGCCGTATAGGAAACCGTCGCCTTCACGAAATCTTAGAAAAAATCACCAGCGGTAAGGGCACAAAGGAAGATTTGGACGAGCTTAGAGAGCTTGGGGAAATCATTAAGGATACCTCACTTTGCGGCCTTGGCCAAACAGCTCCAAACCCTATCTTATCTACTCTTAACTACTTCATGGACGAGTACGAGGCCCACGTTTTTGAAAAACGCTGTCCTTCCGGTTCCTGTAAGGATTTAATGAAGTACGTTATCGTACCCGAGAAATGTATCGGCTGTACCCTTTGTGCAAGAAACTGCCCTGTTCCTTGTATTGAGGGCGAACGTAAAGGCAAACACACAATTATTCAAGAAAAATGTATTAAGTGCGGCGTTTGCTATACTAAATGCCCAACAAAAGCAATAGTGAAGGAATAGGAGGTAAAAACAATGATTACTTTGACCATAAACGGAAAAAAAGTCGAAATCGAAGAAGGCAAGACTATTTTAGATGCGGCAAAGGCTTGTGGAATACATATTCCGACCCTATGCCACTTAGATATGCACAGTATAAAGATGGTTAACCAGGTAGGCACCTGCCGTGTATGTATGGTTGAGCTTGAGGGCAGAAGAAACCTTGCTCCAGCCTGCTCCACAAAGGCAGTAGACGGCATGGTAATTCGTACAAACACCATGCGTGCCATCAAATCCCGTCGTGCAATGGTAGAGCTATTCCTATCCAACCATCCAAAGGATTGCTTGGTGTGCGAAAGAAATCAAAAATGTGAGCTTCAGCATCTAGCCGCCGAGCTTGGTATAAGAGAAGTTAAATACCAAGGCAAGGTGTCCAAGCATGAAAAAGACACCTCCAGCTACTCCTTAATAAGAGATGCAGAAAAATGCGTATTGTGCAGACGTTGCGAAACTATGTGTAACAACGTTCAAACCGTAGGCGTATACTCTGCTGTACACAGAGGGTTTGACACAGTAATCGGTACAGCTTTTGACCAGCCAATGATTAACACCACATGTACCTTCTGCGGACAGTGCGTATCTGTTTGCCCTACAGCAGCTCTTACACAAGTAGACAACACCGCCGAGGTTTGGACTGCTCTTAACAACAAAGATAAATTTGTTATCGTACAGACTGCCCCTGCCGTTAGAGTTGCTCTTGGCGAGGAATTTGGCATGGAAATCGGCTCAAGAGTTACTGGCAAAATGGTTGCCGCTCTTAGACAGCTTGGCTTTGCTAAGGTTTTTGACACTGACTTTGCCGCTGACCTTACAATTATGGAGGAAGCCACCGAGCTTATCGGTCGTATCCAAAACGGCGGCAGATTGCCTATTTTAACAAGCTGCTGTCCAGCATGGGTAAAATTCATCGAGCACCAATTCCCTGAACTACTTGATGTTCCTTCCACCTGTAAATCACCTCACGAAATGTTCGGCGCTATCGCCAAAACATACTTGGCAGAAAAACTTAACGTAGCTCCAGAAAAAATCGTAGTTGTATCCGTTATGCCTTGTCTTGCTAAAAAATACGAGGCGGCTCGTCCAGAGCTTATCTCCGGCGACCTTCCAAACGTAGACTACGTTATCTCCACAAGAGAGCTTGCCAGAATGATTCGTGAAGCCGGGGTTTCCTTTGCCGAGCTTGAAGACGAAAACTTTGACAGCATAATGGGCGAATCCAGCGGCGCTTCCGTAATTTTCGGAACTACCGGCGGTGTTATTGAAGCTGCCCTTAGAACAGCCAACGTATGGCTTACAGGCGAAAAGCTTGGCAAAATCGACTTTACCGAGCTTCGTGGTATGGACGGCATTCGTGAAGCCACTGTTAAGGTAGGAGATTTAGACCTTAAGATAGGCATTGCCAGTGGACTTGGCAACGCTAGACAGCTTCTCGAGGCTATTAGAAACGGCAGAGCGGACTATCATGCAATTGAAATCATGGCATGTCCCGGCGGCTGCGTAGCCGGTGGCGGACAACCATACTACGGCAATGACATAGGCATAATCGGTAAGCGTGCCGAGGCTATCTATGCCGAGGACAAGGAAAAGGAAATCCGCTTCTCCCACGAAAACCCAGAGATTCAAAAGCTATACGAAGAATTTTTAGAGAAGCCAGGCAGCCACAAGGCGCACGAGCTTTTGCATACTAAATTTACTCAAAGAGAGATTCTATAATTTACGCAGCAAGATGGGTGGAGCTTTACAGCTATGGCTGGGGCTTCACCTTTTTTTGTAGGGCAAAGACCTTGGGGGAGAAAACCTTTTTTTAAACGGCAAAAAAAGGTTTTCTCCCCCAATGCCCCCTCTTTCCAAAAAAGCCGAATATAGGGCAGACGGCTGTGTTTATTGGGTTTATTTAGGCATATAAAAAAATCTATCCTTTATCTGCTTTAATAAATGCTTGCAGATAAAGGATAGATTTTTAGTTTACTTCTCCGCTTTCTACTACTAAGCTGTCGGGGTCGACAGTATCTCCGTAGACTGGGGCTAGAGTTTCTTGGTAGTTTGTGTGGAAAAAGCTTTCCTTGCCTAGTTGTATTATTTCTTCGTTTAACCAGTTTAGGAGCTGGGTATTACCTTTTTGGACAGCTGGGGCTATGGTGTCAAGGCTTCCTATGGATTCTACACCTACCTTGAAGGCTTTATTGTCTATTGCCCATGCCATAACCTCCGTGTTGTCTGTAGAAAGCGCATCGCCTCTGCCGTCCAGCAGAGCGCTGAAGGCTTCTGTGTATTGGTCGAATTTTAAGAGCTTGATGTTAGGATAGTTTTTTGTAAAGTATGTTTCGGCTGTGGTGCCTTTTGATACGATGAGGGTTTTGCCGTTTAGCTGGTCAGGGTCAGTTATTAGTGCATTTTCGGGGGAAACGATGCCAAGGGCGACTTTCATATATGGGAGGGCAAAGTCTACCTTTTGGGCACGTTCTTCTGTTACGGTGAAGTTTGCAAGAATTATATCTGCCTTGCCTGTGACAAGATACTCTACACGGCTGGCAGGCTCTACAGATATAAGCTCAACCTCAACGCCTAAATCCTCGGCAATCCTTTTGGCAAAGTATATATCATAGCCTTGGTACTCGCCCTTTTCGTCTATATATCCAAATGGCTTTTTGTCGCTGAACACGCCTATAATGACTTTGCCACTTTCTTTTATTTCGTATAAGGTTCTTGCAGAGTCTTGGGTTTGTGGCTTATCTTGGACTGTCAGCTTGATACAGCCTGTAAATGTGGCTGCTATTATGGCTAAGGCTAATATGGTTGTAATTATTTTCTTCATTATATATCTCCTTTACTATAGCTAAAAATATTCAAGAATTTTTTTGCTCTGTCTGACTTTGGATTTGAAAAAAATTCTTGTGTGGGTGTTATTTCTATTATTTCTCCTTCATCAATAAAAATGATTTTATCTGCTATTGCCTGTGCAAACTGCATTTCGTGGGTGACAAGAAGCATTGTATGGCCGCCCCTTGCAAGCTCAAATATAACATTAAGCACCTCCCTAACCATTTCCGGGTCTAGGGAAGCAGTTACCTCGTCAAAAAGTAATATTTGAGGATTCATAATAAGTGCCCGTACAATGGCGGCACGTTGCTTTTGGCCGCCGGATAATTCTCTTGGGTAGCTGTCCATTTTGTCTAGTAGTCCTACACGGGATAGTAGTTTTTTGGCTGACTCAGTGCTTTCTGTTATGGTTTGCTTTTGTACCTTTGTGGGGGCGAGAATTACGTTTTGTAGTACAGTCATATTAGGGAACAAGTCATAGCTTTGGAACACCATGCCGATTTGCTGACGTACTTTTCTCCAATCTGTATGCTTATGAGTTAAATTTGTGCCGTCAAGCTTAATTTCTCCGCCGTGCTCTATGCCTTCAAGGCCGTTTATACATCGAAGCAGTGTGCTTTTGACGCAGCCGGAAGGCCCTAATATTACAACTACCTCGCCTTTAGCCACCTCAAAGGAAATATCCTTTAGGACATAGCTGTCTTTAAATTTCTTGTTCAGCTTTTTTATTTCAAGTAATTTTTCACTCATTTATATGTTTACCTCTTTAAGTCCAATTTTTTTCAAGGCGCCTAGCTAAAAAGGATATAGGAAAGCAAATGGCAAAGTACAGAAAAAATATAGTACCATATATCCACAATGCAGCAGAAGGGTTTGTGTATC
>CAYWBF010000239.1:0-4717 GCA_964456085.1 uncultured Eubacteriales bacterium | reverse complement strand
ATCGGCTGTGGCTTCGGCGCCTTTATTTCCGGCTACAAATCCTCCGATTGTATCAAAATCGGCACGGGAATGGTTTCCAGAGGTGAGGTTGCACTTATCGTTTGCAAAAAAGGTATGCCCTTAGGGCTAATGCAGCCATTATTTTTCGCCCCGGTGGTAGTTATGGTTCTGGTGACCACAATTATTACACCTGTGCTGCTAAAGCTGATATTTTCCAAAACAGACCCACACGACGATAATGAGCATATTGAAAATAACCTGCATAAGCAATACGACGCAGTAAATGCTCATCATTAACACCAACCACAAATCCTTCCAAAAAAACTAAAGCCTCCCAGCGTAGTATAACCCTACGCCGGGAGGCTTTTTTGTAATTGATAAAATTATGAAACTCTAAAAATGCTCACTATTCTCCAGCTTAGAAATAGAAATCTCAAGAGCTGTCTTTTCCACAACCTCGCCGTCGTCCAGCCGCTTTTGATACAGCCTAGACTGCATTCTGCCCCATACCTTTATGTTGTCGCCCACTGCAAGTCTGCCTGAATACTTTGCGTTTCGTCCCCATGCAATACAGGGAATGTAGTCGGATTTATTGTAAGAGCGGTTAACAGCCAGCAGAATATCGCATATTTCTCTGCCGAAGGGCGTTGTTCTGTAAACAGGAGGCTTACAAATAAAGCCGTTTAAAGACACATCGTTAGGATTCTTGTTTACAGAGTAATCAAATGGCAAAACTTCCCTTACAAAAACCGTTAGTACCAGCTTATTTTTTTTGCTTGATTCAACAAAATTATTATAAGAACGTATTTGCCCTCTCACCTCAACCGATTTCCCCACCGCAATAGTTTCACTTTCGATTATGCGCTCGGATATGGTGACGGGCAAAATATCAAAGGCGTTTGACAGTCGTGATACCTGTAGATCAAAGCTGTAAAATCCCTCTCCGTAAACCTCATGGCTGTAGGCCAGGTCAGAAACAACCTCACCTATTAACGTTACGCTGTTGTTCATTAAAGAATTTTCCTGAGTCTGCATTCTCCATTCTCCCCTCAATTTGAAATCATTAGTAGTTCTTAACATTTTATTCCGTGAAAAGGAGTATTATACTTATTTTGAATTAAAATAAACTAGGGGGCTTTGGGGAGTGCTCCCCCAAAACTAACTAATCCCTAGTCGCCAGAATCCGACTAAAAATACCTTGCATCACAAATAAGCGCACCAGTTATTGCAGCCAGTAAACTAAGACTATTCTCCACTCTCTCGTTAAGCTTTACAGGAATCTCCTGCTCTGTCACCGTTTTCCCCGATAATGTAGGAAAGCTCCGCTGCACACAGCATAATAGATGTGTACTCTCACTTTGACCTACGCTGGATGTAGTTACCGTAGCCTTAGAGTTTAGCCCATAGCTTATGAGCCTAGGCTTTGCCCCTTTTATTGCCCTAAATATTTCCTTATGATCTGAATTTATTATTAAAACATCCTTCTGTTCAAGGCGGCTGACTGCCTGTGCCGACTCCTCCGCCAAAGCGCTTAAAATAAGTACATTAAGCTGTTTATCCAAAATGCTTTCTTTATGCAGCATAACCTCCAAGTCATTGACTTCAAAGAAATTTTTAAGAAGAAAAATTATTTCGTCAACTTCCTCCTTGCCCATCACACCCACTGAAAGCATAAACACCCTCCCAAATACTGTTTTTAATATTTTTCTAAATGCACAAATTTTTATGTATTAAGATTTTTCCATAAGAGGTTTTTTTGAAAAACGGACGGGTATATAAATGAAATATAAAAGACATACTTTACAAACAAATGTTTGGATATTATAATAGAATAAATATTTGAACGTATCAAAAAAACTGCAACAGGAGTGGATTGGCAATGGATTTAATAGAAAAGCTTACGATTCTTTCAGATGCGGCAAAGTATGACGTGGCTTGCACCTCCAGCGGTGTGGACAGAGGAGGGACAAGAGGCGGCATTGGTAACGCAGTGGCGGCAGGGATTTGTCATACCTTTTCCGCAGACGGGCGATGTGTCTCTCTTTTGAAGGTGCTTATGAGCAACGCATGTGCATATGATTGCCAATACTGCATTAATCGCCGCAGCAATGACACTCCCCGAGCCACCTTTACCCCTAGAGAGCTGGCAGATTTGACCATAAGCTTTTACCGCAGAAACTACATAGAGGGGCTATTTTTAAGCTCCGGCATTGTAGCCAGTCCCGACAAAACCTGTGAGCTTATGATAAAGGCGCTGGAAATATTGCGTACAGAGTATCGCTTTGGGGGATATATTCATGTAAAGGCTATACCCGGCGCAGACCCTGGTTTAATAAACGCCATGGGTATGCTGGCAGACAGAATGAGTGTAAATATTGAGCTGCCCTCCAGTGACAGCCTTACTCTGCTGGCACCCGAGAAAAAGAAGGAGGCGATTTTGCTGCCCATGGGACAGATTGCCCAAGGGATAACAGCAAGCTCCACAGAGCTGATAAAATATCGCCACGCCCCAAAGTTTGTACCTGCCGGACAAAGCACCCAAATGATAATTGGTGCAACTCCCGATACTGACTATAAAATTCTCCCGCTTACTGCCGCTCTTTATAAAAAGTATAAGCTTAAGCGTGTGTTCTTTTCCGCATATATCCCAGCTCTTTCAGGCACAAACCTGCCTTCCTTAAATACAAAGCCGCCACTTTTACGGGAGCATAGGCTGTATCAGGCAGATTGGCTGCTTCGCTTTTATGGCTTTGACGCTTCGGAGCTTTTGGATAAGGAGCACCAGAATTTTAATCCTTTAATCGACCCAAAGTGTAACTGGGCGATAAATAACATGAACCTTTTCCCCATAGAAATAAATACCGCCGATTATGAAATGCTACTTCGTGTCCCGGGAATTGGGGTTAAGAGCGCATTAAAGATTGTTAATGCACGTCGTGCAAGATGGCTGGATTTTGACGGACTTAAAAAAATCGGTGTTGTGCTTAAGCGTGCCCAGTATTTTATTACCTGCAACGGCAGACCTGCCTCCGGTATAAAGCTTACCTGTGATGCCACTATATCAAGACTGCTGTCCGACCGAGCCATGGACATGCTAAGCCAGAGCAGATTTGAGCAGCTTAATCTATTCCACGACCCAACAAAGGAGGACGCTTTAAAATGTCTGACAGGTCAGATGTAATTTATGTGTATGACGGCAGCTACCAAGGGTTATTGTGCTGTATTTTTGACAGCTATGAGCGCAAGGAGGTTCCTTGTGGGATTTATACGGTGGATTTGGAGCCTGTTACTTTGTTTAGGGTGCACCAGGTTGTTACGGAGGAGAAGCATTCGCAGCGTGTTTCCAACGGTATTTATAATAATATTTCGCCTGATGTGTTGGAGAAGGTAGAGATTGCGTTTACCTCATGCATGGAGGACAAAGAGATAAAAATACTGGATTATGTGCGATACGGCTTTAAGGTGGGGAGTAAGCTTACACAGCTTTTGGGGGAGCCTTGTGTGGACGCTATTGAAAAGGGTGTGCGAAGCGTGTTAGTTGAAGCTCATATTTTGAAGGGTTTTATTCGCTTTAGAGAAATAAACGGTATTCTTGCATCGGAAATTACGCCTAAGAATATTGTTTTGCCTTTTCTGCATAGTCATTTTACCGATAGGTTTTCGGGGGAAAGACTGCTTATTATTGACAGGACGCACAATCAGGCTATGGCTTATGAAAAAGGTCGCACCAAGATTTTTTTCTTTGAGGAATTGATTTTACCCCCTACCGGCGAAGAGGAAACAAAAATAAAACGACTATGGCGGCGTTTTTATGATACAATAGCTATTGAAGAACGTATTAATCCAAAATGCCAGTTAGGGCATATGCCTAAGAGATTTTGGTCTAATATGACGGAGCATCAGGAGGACGACGACACTGGCGAGGCTGATACGCCTAAGGTCGGTGGAAGTATAAAACTTGCTGACCACTCTTGATGTTGTTTAAGGTTGAAATTTTTTTAAGGGGGTTAACGTATGGAAGAAATCAAAAAATTAATGGAGGAAATTAAGGCACAGGAACAGGAGCTTGTTTTCGACTGCTTTAACAGCAAGGAGGCGCTTATCCTGGGACAGATGCTAATTGACCACGGCAAGGCACTAGGTGCGGCTGTATCTCTGAGCATTACATTGAACAAAAGACAGCTTTTTTATTATTCCTTTGACGGTGTATCACCGGACAACGATAACTGGATTAGACGTAAGCAAAACACCGTTTATCATTTTTTCAAAAGCAGCTACTATGTGGCAATGGATTTAAAGCTGCGTGAGGATACCATCCCAAACAGATACGGACTTCAACAGCAGGATTATGTTGCTAAGGGAGGCGGCTTCCCCATTATTATTAAAAATGTGGGTGTGGTAGGAACTGTTACAGTTTCCGGCTTGACGGAGCGAGAGGATCATTTGTTTGCTGTTGATACTATACGAGAGTATCTTAAGCAAAAGAATAATGGTTAATACAAAGAAAGAACCCGAGGAGGTGCATATTCCTCGGGTTCTTTCTTTATGTGTATCTATATTTAGGCTGTTATCACAATATTTCAAATACATTCTTCCTAAAACGAATCAAGCCTTCATCACGCATTTTGCAAAGCTCTCTTGACATAGCACTTCTGTCAACACACAAATAATGCGCCAATTCCTCACGATTATAGGGTATTGTAACTTTAATAGCTCC
>CAYWBF010000238.1:0-4746 GCA_964456085.1 uncultured Eubacteriales bacterium | reverse complement strand
CGACTATCAAATTCTTGAAACGTAACTTTTATAGGCTTGTTATGACTCATAGAATCAATAGCGCACTAAGTAAGCCGGAGATATCGAATAGTAATAATATCGAAAAGTATCTTTTGATGCAATTAAAAGAAATTGCTCTAATGGATTGTAACGAAACTGAAAAAATAGGACTCTTTATATCAACAGTTAAAGTTATTTCCCGGCCCTTTCTCTCTTTCAAGAAGAGTGTTTCAGAAGCTGCAATGTCTGTGTTGATTAAGCTTACTGAATATATTATTTCTAGAAAAGATTTTGGGAATTATAAAGAAATAACTTGTTTTGTTGATTCATTTGTCAACCAAAGTGACAAAAATAAAGTAATCTTTCTTAGAGTGTTATTTGCATGCCTTACTTCTCTGCGTTCCACACTGCTAATTCGAACTAGTATAATGAGATATGTGCTGGAGTTGCGTAATGAAGAACTAAAAAGGGATTATTTTTTCAACGTAAAACAAACCCTATGTTTAAGTGGCAACAGCGATTTATCTATTTGGTTTGAGCATACATTAGTTGACGGCTGGAAAGATAAAACCATTTGCGATTACTTTCCTAGTGGCAGCACTGCCTTTAAATATGCCGGTTCTTATGAAAATGATTGGATGCTTCTTCTTCTTGAAAATTCAATGCCTATTTATGAAGCATTAGAGCACTGCTTACTGGATTGGCAAAGAGAAGGAAATGATAGCACGGAAGGCGATGCCGACACCGATATTAATATGAAAAACACTATAATAAAGACGCTTAATAGGTATTTTGGCAAAACATACAGGGATTTCGCAGGTGTTGACACGGATGACGCTGACTTTAACAACCATTGCAAAACCGTTTTTTTTTCGATGTTAAAAATGTTTGAATATCTAAAAAATGATACCACGAATATCCATGGTGATTACTATGATGTTTTTTTGAAGCACGCTGAAAGTATTATAGGTAGCGAACCAAGCGAACCTTCAGGCTTGTTTGTGAACAGTAAAATTAGCACTGCTAGTTTTAGTAATAATAATAAGAGTATTTACCAAGTGTGTCCTGATGTAAAAAAAACACGGCTCAAGGAGCTTGAAGATTTTGCTTATGAAATTTGCGATAAAAGTAATATCAGCAACTTTGAAGTAGTTGGAGAAACACTATTTGTTAAAAAAAGCAACGATAATAGTATAGTAGCGCTTAAATTCGGTAATACTCAAAATACAGAAGGTACGGAATATTACATAGTATTTAAGCTCAGAATGCCATTTCGGGGCAATGAGCTTAAGCTTATCAAAAAAGTGAGGAACCTTCTTGTTATGAGAAATCTTATAATGGAACGCTTATCTACTGACTTCGACAATAACATTACAAATAACTACATTAGGCTTCAACAGCAGGTCAAAGCACTAGGTTCTGACAAGGCTGGGTCACACACACCGTTTAAAGAATTGGAACGCCAGTTCGAGGAAGTTTCAATAAGGCTTATAGATTTGTTTGATAATAAAAAAAATATGGATGAAGACGTCTTTGCCAAAGATGTTCAGTATTATGTCAACCAAATGAGGTTGGTTTCTGATTCTCTAATTAGCAAGTTGTATGTGCATAGCATAATTGACTCATATCCAGACCATCTTAATCCGCACAAGATTGAAATGGATAGAGGTATCAGTATGTCTGAGTTTAACATAATAATGAATTCTGTTGTTTATGGCACAGTGGTAGATAAAGGGGCAACAATAACCACCGATTTGTCATCTGTGTTTAATGTTGATAACTGGGAAAACGCTAGTATAGACTACCCTGCTAGATGTAGTTTTATTTGGTGCTGTTGCTTTATCGCATCCTATTTTAATGGGCTAAGTCATGGCTGCGTTGTTGATGGTGAAGAGAATAAAATGGAGCGGAAGGTAACTATGGATATATCATATGATAATGGGTTTGTTATTATCAAAAATAAAATGAAAAAAAACGAAGATAATACAGATGGCTCTCATATTACGGTTGATGCACTAAGGTATTTCTTTGATTTGTTTTATGGTAAAAACCAATTTTTTAGCGGTCCAGAAATACAATGCAGCGATAACTACATTACAAAAATACCCTGTAGAGGTAAAAAGATGGAGATGAGGAATAATGCCAATAATTCTTGCAATTGATGACATTAATGATGACATAATAATGCTTCATGACTATTTAATAAAATCCAAGATTGATGATTTGACTCTTTTGGATAAAAATATCGGATACTTAACATCACAAAGTGGTAGTCGTGCCGACCCCTACTCTGAAGATGAGCAATGCGAAAGACTTATTAAAATGTTTGAAGTTCAGTGGGATAATGCCGATTTGTTTCTTGTTGACATGGCTTTGCGGGGCAGTTTGGACGAAGATGAGCCTGTTAGTCAAAAAGCAATACATAGCTTCTTAAACAGTGATACTTCCAGACTTGACAAGATAAGGAATAAAGAGAAGTTTATTATAATTACAACTGCTCGCACAACTGTTACCACTAATCTGCATCTTGATAAGGAGGAAGGATGGTATTTTGAATTAAAGCCAGATTGGAAAATTGGAAGAAACTACAAAGGGGGGAAAATCAAACCAAGCAACTGCAAAAACTCGAGTTCGTGCTTTAAATTTAATGAGGCATTAAAAGGGGTTCCTTGTTATCAAAATGATTGCTTGAGAAATGTTATTAAGTCTCTGTTCATGAAAATGGGGGATAAAAATGGAAAATTCACTACCTGATTTTTTAACAGCCTACACTACTGATAATTGGCAGTATTTGTTGCAAAAATTTCCTATTAAGCCCATAGCAGAGAAAACCTGTCCTCAAGATTTTGAGGGTTTCTATCACTATACTACAATATCAAGCTGTGAAAAATTATTAACACTTTCTGATGAGAATGAGAAGTTAGCCAGAAATAAGAATACATATGCAACACTTTTTGCCTCGCATTTCTTGTTTCTAAATGATGGTCAGGAATTATTGGACGGACTGGAAAGAATCATAAGGCAAGTTAAGTCAAAGCAAAGTGAACTTGAAGGAAATATTAAGCAAAAGAAGGATGACGACCCGCAAAAAGACAATTACAAATTAATTTTGAAACGACTTATAAAACATATTGAAGCTTTTGAGTCGATTAGGCCTGATAGCATTGCATATGCGCCCAATCATTTTATCCTTTGTTTTTGCATGAAAGGAAACCTATTAAGTCAGTGGGAGTGGTATGGGAAGGAGTGCGGGATTGCAATAGAATATGATTTGTTTAATTGCGAATATGATGGTATCTATCAGTTTAAGTGCAAAAATCCGAACTTGCCATATAAGACAATCCCTTACCCTGTAAAATATAAAGATGATGACAAAAATAAAATAGCTTCAAAATTAGCGGAGACGATGCTCAGTAACGAAACAGATGTTGATTATTTAGCAATGCGGTGCATGGTCGCTGCTTCACTGATGAAGCACGAGGGCTTTAAGAACGAATTAGAGATGAGACTGATATTTTCTCCATTATACTTTCCAACACAAGAGACATTTATTGACTCTTTGTCAAGCATTAATTATCGGGAAGCTAATGGCGTGATTAAGCCTTATATGAAAATACATATCAAACACAAAGATGATGGAAAGTTGCCAATTAAATCTGTCACTGTTGGACCAGGACATAATCAGCAGCTTGTTTATAATGCTGTCATAAAAATGATTCAGACAAGGTTTCATGCTGGAAGTTGCAAAGGGCTTTCTATCTCGGAAAATAAGGAACATTATAAAATAGATTTTTGCGAATATAGAGTGGTAAATGGAATTGAAGTTAGGAGGTCGACAATACCATTTCGAGGTTAATACTTGGACACTAATGGATTTTCACTAAAGCTATGCTTCAAGAGATGCTGCAATCTACTGTTTTAACTGCCACAAATGTTTATAACAAATCTATTTATACACAAGGAAATTGCTGAACAAAATATTGCTTTCGAGGCAAAACTTAAGGAGTTGCTACAGCAATAAACGACTTACCCCCTCCTCTTTTACGAGGAACTTAGCTTCAGTACGACGTGTAAAACTGTATTTTCTAAAAACAAAATACTTGGAAGTATAATAAATTAAAGATTTAAAGCGAGAAATTCTAAACCCCCAGTTTTTGTCGATTTTTTAGTTTTCCAAATAGTATTTTTGTCGTTTGCTTTTTCGTTTCCTAATACTATATAATAAAAACTAGTAATGCATAATTCTATGTCGATTGCCATTGTTGAAGGCTTAATCATGTAGAATTACTTGGGCACCAAAATGCTTTAGGGGGAGATAAGTTTGTGCCCAAGTCTTAACTTTTCCTTACGAAAAACTGAATACAAATAGTAAAATGAGAGCTTCAAAGTTAAGTCCCCTATGTTAATGTAAATTTAACACAGGGGGCTTTTTGCATTTCACCAAAGTTGACAGTTAAAGGTACTTTAGTTATCCCCAATAAATTTGTTGGATTTAAAATGGCCATTCCCAATGCAGGGGATGGTCATTTTTTTATGCAAAATATTTTCCAACATATTCCAATTGGTAAGTAATAAAGCACCTTATTTGCAGATTATTATGCTTGGAATATTACTTGAATATTATTGCTTTTTAAAAAAATATTGGCAGTGCTACATAAGTAAATATCCATAAATACCTCCTTTCTCGGAATTTTTCTGGAAAGGGGGTGCGGATATGAAAATAAGGTATGAATTTCTATGTGGTGA
>CAYWBF010000237.1:0-4753 GCA_964456085.1 uncultured Eubacteriales bacterium | reverse complement strand
TTATCCCCGTCAATGGTGCCGTCCAGTATAGCCTTAAGAAAGCCGCACATGGAGGTCAAAGGTGAGCGCAGGTCATGTGAGATATTTGAGATAAACTCGCTTCTAAGCTTCTCCTGCTGCTCAAGGCTTTCTGCCATGTAGTTAAAGCTTGTGGCAAGCTCCGCAACCTCATCATTGGTTTTTACCGCAAGCCTTTTTTCAAAATCACCGCTGGCTATAATTTTTGCAGCTTCGTTCATTTCGTATAATGGCTTGGAAATTTGCTTGGAGGTGATGTAGATTATTGCAAAGCCAATTAGCGCCGAGGCTATTAGGCAGTATGCTGTGATTCTGGAGGTATCGGAGACTGTGCGCTGGAGCAGAGACATAGAGGAGCTCATGAAAATCGCCCCTATAACCTCCTCATCGATTTTTACCGGATACCCTACGGTAAGCACTGGAGAAGCGAAAATCCCTCCCAGCTTTCCTCTGGTAGATACAATCTCCCCAGTTGTAAGTGCATGTAGACACTCCGGCTCGTTAAGCACAGTATTGATGTACCGGCTTATATCCGTTGACGCCATTATTATTGTTGCGCTCTTGTCTACATATAAAAAGCTTGCCTCCACATACTTATGAAGATTTTGCACCTCTGTATTTATTTGCTTTAGACTTAGCTCTGCAAGCATACCTATTTGAAGGGTTTGCATGTAATTTTGTACATATACGGAGATTTTCTTACCTTGGTCTATGAGCATTTGTTCCCTTTGGCTTACAAAATAGCTATTAAAGGCTAAGTAAAGCGCTATCCACATAATTGAGAAGGTAAAAATCAGCGTACTTAAATAAATTATGAACTGTTTTTTGAATATTGTCTTAAACATAGCTATCCCTCAAATTTATATCCTACTCCCCAAACGGTTTTTATGCCAAAGGCATCGTCCCTGTTTATTTTCTCACGCAGCCTTTTTATATGAACATCTACAGTCCTAGTATCCCCAACAAAGTCGTAACCCCATACATGGTCAAGAAGCTGTTCTCTTGTAAATACCTTATTTTTGTTTGAGGCTAGAAAGTACAAAAGTTCAAATTCCTTTGGTGGAAGCTCGAGAGTTTGGTTATGGTATTTTACGTTGTAGGTAGATTGGTTGATTGTAAGATTTGGAAATACGATTTGGTTGGCGCTTAGCACATCATTTTTTTCATAACGCCTGAGTACGGCTTTTACCCGTGCAATAAGCTCCTTTGGATCAAAAGGCTTAACTATATAATCGTCTGCCCCAAGGGCAAGCCCCAGCACCTTGTCAAAGGTTTCACCCTTTGCCGTAAGCATAATAACAGGCACCTGGCTAATCTTCCTAAGCTCGCTGCAAACAGTATTACCGTCCATTTCCGGCAGCATAAGGTCAAGAATAACAAGGTTTGGAGAAAATTGAGAAAATTCCTCCAGAGCCTTTTTTCCGTCATAGGCCTCTTTTGTTTCAAAGCCTTCCTTATTCAAATAAAGAGAAACAAGCTCCGCAATATGCTTGTCGTCGTCTACTACAAGAATTTTTATTTTTTGCGACTTAAGCTAGGGGGTTTGGGGGAGTGCAGCTCCCCCAATAGGTAAATTTAATTATTATAATTACCTAAGTGTAATAATAGTAACCCCCATCTCCCCCTCTCCAAATTTTCCCATACGGGATGATTCTACATGGCTATGGCCTTTTAGGTGGGTTGTTACCGCTGTTCTTAAAGCTCCCGTACCCTTACCGTGAATAATTGTTACTTGGCTTAGCCCCGATAAATATGCATCATCTAAGTATTTGTCCAATGTCTCCAACGACTCGGAAACCATCATTCCCCTTAAATCCAGCTCCGGCTTTATGCTTATAGACTTTGTAGCCTTAACGCTGTGAGAAAGAGGCATTTTTGATACGGTTATCACCTCTTCTGACTTATCAATGGACAAATCCGAGCGCTTAACGTTAATTTTCATTATGCCCACACCCACAAAAGCTTCATTATCGCCCTCATGCATGTCCTTTAGCACAGTACCCTTTTGGTTAAGGGAGTATATGAACACCCTGTCGCCCTTGTTAAGGGATTTCGGCGGTGCAGGTCTGCGGTTTTTCTCCTTGTCGGCGCTAGAAAGCTCCTCTGTGATGGTTGATAGAGCCGAGCGAAGCTTTTGCCTTGACTCGTCAACTTCATGAAGGGCAGCACCCTCACGTGCCTTTTTGGAAATCTCCTTTACTAAAGCGTCAGCGTTTAGGTTTGCTTCCTGTACGATTCTCTTGGCCTCCTCCTTGGCTGCTAGGAGAATCTTTTCTTTTTGCTGTTCAAGCTTTACCTTCTGGCTGTCCAGCTCTTGCTTAAGCTTGTAGGCCTCCGCTCTGAACCGCTCTGCTTTTTCCTGCTCAATAATTACCGTTTTTCTGCTGATTTCCAAATCCGTTAAAACGTCCTCAAACCTTACTGCACCCTTGGCAATAGATTTTCGTGCTTCCTCAATAATATCCTCCGCCAGCCCAAGCTTTTTTGAAATAGCAAAGGCATTACTTTTGCCCGGTATGCCTATAAGCAGCTTATAGGTAGGACGAAGTGTTTCTACGTCAAATTCACAGGAGGCGTTTTCTACACCCTCTGTTGAGAGGGCGTACAGCTTTAGCTCCGAATAGTGTGTTGTTACTAAGGTTCGGACATCTCTTGCATGAAGGTGCTGCAATATTGAAATTGCCAAGGCAGCTCCCTCTGTTGGGTCTGTACCAGCACCTAGCTCGTCAAGTAGTACAAGGCTGTCGCTGTCGGCTTGGTCAAGAATTTTTACTATATTGCTCATATGCCCTGAGAAGGTGCTTAAGCTTTGGGCAATGCTCTGTTCGTCTCCAATATCGGCAAAAACCTCTGTAAACATAGCCAGCTGGGATTTTTCCCTAGCAGATATATGCAAGCCGGAAAGCCCCATTATGGTGAAAAGCCCTGTGGTTTTAAGGGCAACGGTTTTTCCTCCCGTATTTGGGCCGGTTATTAAAAGTAAGGAAAAGACATCACCTAAATATATGTTAATGGGCACAACAGTATCCTTATTTAATAGTGGGTGCCTGCCGTTAATAATATTTATATAGCCGTGGGAATTAAAAATAGGCTCCGTGCCATTTATGGATAGAGAAAGCTCGCCCTTGGCAAATATAAAATCCAGCTCCGTTAAAATTTCAAAGTTCTCAGATAAGACTCCTTCATTCTCGTAAACCATAAGAGAAAGCTGCCGGAGGATTTTTTCTATTTCTATTTTCTCCTTGGACAGCAGCTCCTTGATTTTGTTGTTTAAGGTAACAACAGAGATAGGCTCAATGAAAACTGTGGCCCCAGAGGATGACTCGTCATGCACCATGCCTTGGAAGGAGCCTCTGTATTCCTGCTTAACAGGGACACAGTAGCGGTCGTTTCTCATTGTGATTACTGTATCCTGAAGCATGGATTTATAGGTTTGGGAATGAATTATGCTGTTAAGTGTATCCTTTATTCTATCCTTGGAGGTTTTTATGCTGCGCCTTATTTCGTAGAGAGCCGGGCTTGCATCGTCTGCTACCTCTGCTTCATTTACAATACATCTGGATATTTCCTTTTCCAGCTCGTTAACGGATACAAGCCTTTGGAAGCGATTGTCCAGCAGCTCGTATCGTTTTTCTTTTCCTTCGTATTTGCTGTAGGCTATAATCTTTTTGCATACATATAGAAAATCTGCCACATGGAGAAGCTCTGCAACGGATAATACACCCATTACTCCTGCACGCTTTACGCTTTCGGTTATATCCTTAAAGCCGCCTAAGGGTAGAGAGCCTTTTTGAAGAATGCAGCTTACTGCTTCTGTGGTTTCTCTTTGCCATAGGGTTACTTGTTCTAGGCTTGTGCCGGGTTCAAGGTTTATGCAGGTTGCTTTGCCCTTTGGAGTGATTGCCTTTTGGGAGAGAAGTTCTGTTATTTTATTAAATTCTAGTGTTTGGAGCGCTTTTTTATTCATATTTACCTTCCTTATTCGTTTCTATTTATGAAAGTTATAATTATTATGAATTATGTGTTTGTGAGAGGCTTGGCTTCCACAAAAGCTTTTTTAAAAGTCAAGGGACGCAAAAAAATTTTTACGCTCACAACCGGCGCCCCTTTTGTGAATGGTTTTTTATTGCTCGTGCTCCCTCTATTTTTTGTGAGCGTTAAAATTTTTTAAGCTTCTGCCCTTGACTTTAAAAAATTTTTGCGCTGGGTTTTTTAGTGAAAAATGCGAAGGGGCGGTCGGGAAGCTTGGAAAACTTTAGGCTCTGCTCCGCCCCTTCTTAGGCTATTGTAGCGCAAAAACCGCTTTTGCTGGGTTGTGCATGGCTTTTTGTTTAAAAAATGCTCAGCTAACGGAACAAAAAGCTTGTATAAAAACAGTTGCTCTGATAAGTATGTTACTTGACGATTAGGTAGAATTTTTGGTTTTTGTTACGCCGGAACTTCGTTCCGGCGGGGGGTGGTGGGGGGAAGGTGACAAACGCCAGCTCCCCTACTTCCTTGGCCAGCGGTTTTAATCTAGCTTTTTGCTTCGTTAGCAGAGCATTTTTAACCTAAAGCTCTGCACTCTGTAGCAAAAGCGATTTTTGCGCCACAATATCCGAAGAAGGGGCGGAACGGTACTCCGTTTTTGTCTAGCTTCCCGTCCGCCCCTTCACATTTTGACTTACCTACGGGCGCAAAAATTTTTAAAAGTCAAGGGCAGAAGCTTAAAAAATTTTTACACTCACAAAAAATA
>CAYWBF010000236.1:0-4768 GCA_964456085.1 uncultured Eubacteriales bacterium | reverse complement strand
CGAGCTGTTTTTGAAAGAAACAGGCATGACAGTCAATAATTTTATTTTAAAAAAGCGGGTAGAGGAAGCGGCTTATTTTATAAAATACAATAAAAGTAATCTTTCAGAAATATCTGCTTATTTTCAATTCTGTAATCAAAGTTATTTTTCGAAGGTTTTTAAAAAGCACTTTGGCATGACACCCATAGAATATAAAAATTCCATGAATAAAACTATCTTGGAGGACTATTATGAAAAACTACTTAGGCGCAATTTTTGATTTGGACGGTGTAATTGTAGATACAGCAAAGTATCAAAGTATCATTATCTTGCGTGGAAAAGAATTGCCGTCGAAATGGGCTTTGTATTTACAGAGCAGCATAACGAGGGTCTAAAAGGCGTAAGTAGAATGAGGTCACTGGAGATTCTGCTGGAGGTTGGAAATGTTACTGGTCTATCTGATGAGTAAAAGCTCACTCTTGCAGAAAAAAAGAACAGCTGATATGTGGAGTATTTGACGACCATAAATCAAGATGAGCTTTTGCCAAACGCTAAGAAATTTTTAACAGAGCTTAAAAATCGTGGAATAAAAATTTCCTTAGGTTCTGCGAGTAAAAATTCCAGATTAATTTTGGACAAGCTTAATATAACTCATTTATTTGATGCGATTGTTGACGGAACTATGGTTAGTGCTGCCAAGCCAGACCCAGAGGTTTTTCCATAGGAGAAAGGAGCTTAAGCTTCCACCTGAAAGCTGTGTTGTATTTGAGGATTCCGCAGCAGGAATAGAGGCGGCAAAAGCGATTTCCTGTTTTGCCGTTGGGGTTAGCTCTCCAGAAAATCTGCCAAATGCAGATGTTTATATTAATAATTTCTCTGAGTTTGATATGAGTATTTTTGCGTAAAATAGCAGGTACTAGATTTTATACCCTATATTTTATCAATAGAAAAGGGGCTGTTGCAAAACAACACCCACAAAAACAAAAAAAAGCGAGCCAATAATTGAAAAAGGCTCGCTTTTTTTGTAAAATAATTTCATAGAAAAATCAGATTTGCAACAAAAGAATTATGCCATGGGAATAAATAATTATTAATTATTCCTGCCGATAAATTATGAAGTTATCATACCAGAGAATGATTCAGTGCGGTTGCTAAGCCAAATAACGGAGGAATTAAATTATACTGAGCTATACGAGGCGTACTCCCGGGAAGGGAGTAAACCAGCAACCGAACCAAAAATTGTAACAAAGGTAATGATATATTTGGAGAGCGCAAAAGCTACTCTAAAACCGACAATGACGCGACATTTATGCGCATGAAAGATGATCATATGCGTAACGGGCAGTTGAAGCCGGGCTACAATGTTCAGCTTGCCGTGGAAGCAGACTATGTGATTGGGGTGGGCATATTCCCAAACCCCGGCGACACGGCCACCTTAATTCCCATGCTTGACCACAAAACGCCAAAAGTCTTACGAAAACATCTCCAGCAAAAAAGGTGCTTTACTGCGAATGAACCGCTCCATTCAGTCGGAAGGCGCATTCGGAGTGTTGAAAGAAGAATGACAATTTGATCGTTTCCTAACACCCGGTAACCCAAAGATGAAACGCTATATCATTGGTTGGATTAATTATTTTAAGATAGCTGACATCAAAGCCCTAGTAAAAGAGATAGACCATTGGATGAGAAGGCGAATACGCATGGTTTTATGGAAACAGTGGAAACGAGTCAAAATACGACTTAAAATGCTACTGCACTATGGAATGGTTAGACAAAAAGCATGGGAATTTGCCAACACAAGAAAAGGCTACTGGAGAATATCCAATAGCCCAATCTTATCCAAGTCTCTTCAGAATGAAGTCCTAAAGAAACTTGGCTTTATTTTCTTTTCTGATTACTATCAAAAAGCACTCGGCGTAAACTAAGGAACCGCCGTGTACCCAACGGTATTCACGGTGGTGTGAGAGGTCGATTACTCAATTAATGGGTAGCCTCCTACTCGATTCTTATTTTTCCATACACATTGGGACTGTGTACAATACATTTCCGGCCTTATTTTTTCTTAAATTCATATGGGTGTTTAGCCCTAAGTTCCTTTGCTCCATCTGCCCTGCCAGTGTTTTCAAGTCGAATACAATAATCGGGTAAATGGCCCTTGGCGTGATGTGGGCCGCCTTCTTTGATTACTGTCCACATGGGGTCTACATTACTATCGGCAGTCATAAGCATATCGTGCTGCCATTCTGTCAAGTAACGACAGGCACGGTCGCAAAGCTCGGGATTTTTAAGGGCAAGGTTATGTTGCTCATAAAAATCCTCTTTTATATTAAACAGCATTTCCTTTGGAAACAAATGATATCCGTCGTGATATGTTCTAATATAAATATAGTCGTCAAATCTTACAGAACGTTGACAAACGTGAGCACATTGAGAAAGAACAAGATAGTCACGACCACAGTCAGTGCCATTTTTTAAGGTATCAGCATAACTTTTTCCATCCCAACGTTTGTGTGCTGGTAGTCCAAGCAATTCAGCAATTGTTGGAGCAAGATCCAGATTATAATGAAGACCATCTGCTATTCCCTTTTTCATACCTGGCCATTTAATAAGCATAGGTATATGAGGTGTAATGTTGTCAGCAGTAGCATGTTCTGAATAAATCCCTAGCTCACCCATATTCTCGCCGTGGTCAGAGGTTACGATTATAACCATATCATCATACAGACCTTTTTTCTTAAGTAAATCTATTATGGCAGAAATTTTATCGTCCATATATTTGATTCCGCAGTCATAGGAGTCAATCAAAGATTTCAGCTCTGTAAGATTTGTTATCTTGCCAGGCTGTCTAGGTAAACCCTCTGGAGCGTGGTCGTTATACATACTTATTTCATTAGCGCTGTGAGGGCCAACATGTTCTAAATGCTGCTCAAACACTTCCTCAGTTATCCATTCAGCACCAGGTTGGTTTTCAAAAGGATTTCCAAAATCCTCAGGTGCTCTGTATGGTGTATGTGGATCCCACATATTCATGTGTAAAAACCAGTTGTCTTTATCTGCATTTTTATTCAGCCAATCAAGTGCAGTAGGTAAAACCTCGTCAGCATACTCTTCCCCTCTTTTTCCACAGTTAAAAACTTCATTAAAGCCAGCGTTAAACCAATAAGAGGAGTGTCTTTCTGCAAAGCTTGAAATTGTGGCAGTATGCAAACCAAAGCGTCTAAAAAGGAAGAATAGATTGTTTTCCAAAATTGGCTCGTTAAAACCACGAGATTCCCCTGAGCTTCTCAGCTCAGCAGCATTTCCACCGTGATTTACCGCTCCGTTGTGTATACCGAACATACCTGATGTAAGGGCGGCTCTTGATGGCAAGCAAGGAGCATCCGAGCAGTAGTAATTTGTAAAGCGCATACCGTCTGCTGCAATGCCATCGAGTGTAGGGGAGGTATTTCTATTGTAGCCGTAGCACCCCAAATGGTCAGGGCGAAGAGTATCTAAATCCAACATTAAAATTCTCATATTTCCTCCATTTGTTAATTAAAAATTCCTAGGAATAGATTAAAGCTCAAATTATACAGACTTGAGTAATTTGAAAATTATAACTCTGTTTTCAACTCAAGTTCTTTGTTTGTAATTGTATATGGCTTTGAATATACGTTTATTTCTATAGGCTCGCCTTCAATAACATTAATTGTAATATTATTTGCGGTAACTGAAATTTTAAGAACGCTGTTTTTATAATGTACCTTAAAGGTGTATTTGCTCCATTTAGCAGGAATTTGAGGATTTAGGAATAATCCAGTTTCTTTTACTCTTAACCCACCAAAGCCAAAAACTATGCTCATATAGGTTCCGCCCATATTTGCAGTGTGAATGCCATCTTTTGTATTTTTGTGCTCATTATCCAAGTCTAGCCTTGCTGTGTTCATAAAATATTCATAGGCTTTATCTTTTTTATTAAGCTTGGCGGCCATGATGCTATAAATACAATGAGATAGGGAAGAATCATGAGTAGTAAGTTTTTCATAGTAGTCAAAGGAATTGGCAATAGTTTCTGGCTGAGAATAGTCTTCCATTAAGAAATGAGCTAAAACAGTGTCTGCTTGCTTAAGCACTTGATGACGATACAACACTAATGGATGGTAAAATTTTAACAACGGTGATTTAGACTTATCAGCATTTTCAAAATCCCAAACCTTTTTCTGTAAGAAAGAATCATCTTGGCAGTCTATTTTTAGCTCCTCATCATAAGGCAAGAACATATTGTCCGCTGCTTTTTGCCAAGCCTCAATTTCATCAGAAGTAAGTGCGATTTTATCTAACAAATTTGTAATCCTATCCTTAAGCTTGTTATAAAACTTAACTGCCCAAGTTAAATGGTACTTGGCAATTGCATTAGTGTAGTAATTATTGTTTACAATACAAGTGTATTCATCAGGCCCGGTCACACAGTCAATTCTAAAATCGCCTTTTTTTCCGTAATGGCCAACTTGAACCCAAATTCTAGCTGTTTCAAATAAAACCTCGCAGCCGATATTAGCTATAAAATCAATATCGTCAGTAATTAAGTAATATTGTATGAAGGAGTAGGCCACGTCTCCAATAATATGATATTGAGCGGAACCCGACGGATAATAAGGTGAACATTCAGAGCCGGAAATAGTTCTCCATGGAAACAATGCGCCTTTTTCGTGACCCATAAGCTTTGCGTTTGCTCTTGCTTTGTCAAGAATTGTATGACGATAGGTTAAAAGGTTTTTTGCTATAGCTCTGTCTGTAAGGCTAAAGAAGG
>CAYWBF010000235.1:0-4788 GCA_964456085.1 uncultured Eubacteriales bacterium | reverse complement strand
CAGTTATGATGATATACATTGGGAATTTATACAAAAAGACAAATTGTATTCTGTTGACGATAAATCAAAGCTAATCATTTATTTTAATAAACCTGAAAAATATACAAACTATCGCTTTAAAATAGCAAACAATCAAGAAAGCATTTTATTTAATTCTGTATATTTGGCTTACAAATTAGATATGAGCGAAAAAAATTATTTTATAGAAAATCTTGCGCCGTTGTTTACAGTTGAGGAAAAAGATAAAACTACTCTCATTAAAATTGAAGGCCTTGAGAATTTGCGATTAAGTGACGTCACAATTTTGACGGATAGTATGTTTAAGCGAGCTGCTAGTCTACCGGTTGGAACGAGTAAGGAAATTTATAATTTAACGTTTAACGATACTTCCTATACAGATACAACAATACCGATTAATTTACAAGTTACGCAAGATGGTGCTTACATTGTTACTATAGTAAACAATGATGACAAGCCCATCGACATTAAAGGGGTAACGGTGCGCTACTATGCCGACGAAATTATATTTAAGGGAGAAGCTGACGAAAGCTATAGGCTTGTTTTTGGAGCAGATGCCACTAAGACTGCCCCTGTGTATGATATTGACAAATACAAGGACGAAATATTAAAGGGAGCTATTGACAAAGTATCAATCGGGCAGATAAATTATGAAAAACAAGACGAACCACCAACAGAATTTGACTATACAGTAATTTTTAATATTGTGGTGGTAGTAATTGCTGTATTATTGGGAGTCTTATTTTTGATTAGGTTAAAGCAAAAACACCATTAATATGGGCATATAATGCTTTTATAACAAATATTTATAAAATAAACGAAATCGCTGAAGCCTAATTTAGCGATTCATAGGGAGAATTAAAATGGAAAAATCAAAAGTATTTTACACAAACATGCACGCTACCGGTGAGGTAAACTTATTACAAAAGCTACATCGCCTAATGAAAAAAGCCGGATTTGAGGAAATAGACTTTGACGGAAAGTTTGTTGCTGTTAAACTGCATTTTGGAGAGCCTGGGAATTTGGCTTATTTACGTCCTAATTATGCCAATGTGGTGTGCGATTATATTAAAAAATTAGGCGGAAAGCCTTTTGTTACTGACTGTAACACTCTATATGTTGGTGGACGCAAAAACGGCCTTGACCATTTGGACAGCGCATATAAAAACGGGTATAACCCATTTGCTACAGGGGTGCATACTATCATCGCAGATGGTATTAAGGGTACTGACGAGCGCCTTGTGCCTGTAGAGGGCGGCAAATATGTAAAGGAAGCTAAAATCGGCAGCGCCATAATGGACGCTGATATTATTATATCCCTTAATCATTTTAAAGGGCATGAGCTAAGCGGCTTCGGCGGCGCATTAAAGAATATAGGTATGGGCTCCGGCTCTCGTGCCGGAAAGATGGAGATGCATAGTGCAAGCAAGCCTAATGTAGATACGGAGAATTGTATCGGCTGCGGAAAGTGCTTAGATATTTGCGCCCATGATGCACCGGTTATCGCAGACAAGAAGGCAACTATTTACCATGACAAGTGCGTGGGCTGCGGCCGTTGTATAGGTGTTTGCCCTAAGGACGCTGTTGTTCCAAATTATGATGAGGCTAATGATGTACTTAATTATAAAATTGCAGAGTATACCAAAGCCACTATTAACAAACGTCCTAATTTCCATATTAATATGGTTATTGATGTTTCTCCATTCTGTGACTGCCATGCGGAGAATGATATTGCTATTGTTCCGGACGTGGGAATGTTTGCTTCCTTCGACCCTGTTGCCCTTGATATGGCTTGTGCAGATGCAGTAAATCGTCAGCCTGCTGTAGCCGGAAGTATTTTAGAAAAACATGGGCATACCCATGGTGACCACTTTGCTGATGTTTCGCCGGAGACAAACTGGATTTCGGCTTTGGAACATGCAGCGGAGCTTGGTATTGGTACTATGCAGTATGAGTTAGTTGAGCTTTAGGAAATTTTTGTTGCTAGGGGTTTAAAATTGATAAAGGTGTCAGCCAAATGGCCGGCACCTTTTTTTATTCCCATAAAACATCACAAATTATTATAGAAATAAGCAGAAAATTAATATATAATGTAAAAAAATGTAAACTATAGGAGTTGTATGTAAAATGAAAAAGGCAGCGCTTATTTTTATGTGCATAAGCTTTGTGCTGGTATTTGCCACGGCGTTTGAAAAAGTCGCCTTGGCAAGCCAGATACAGCCCACGGGAACACTAAATGTTTTGCTCGGACTTGATTTCCCAGAAACCATCGACAGCATAGTAAAGAAAAATATTACCATGACAGTAAACAGCAATGACCTATCCTCAAGCCCTATAAGCTTAAGTAGTAATTTGACAGAAAACTCACAGATTATTACCTTAGCCGGCGGAAACTACACTGCTACGGTAAAAGCCTTAAACCGAAGCTTGGTGCCTATTACAACAGAAAGGGAGATAGGCTTTTTTTCTGTGGAGATTAAAGGCCTCCCCTTAGGTGGGTATAGCGTCACCTTAAAGGGGAACGGCTACAGCACCTACACCACTGCATCTGCCAACATTAAAACCTATTCCCAAAAAATTTCTCTAAACACCAAAAACGGAAAGTTTTCAATGGGAAACGTAAAGGACAACGGCAGCGTTAGCAAGGATGACGTGATGCTTATAAGCCAAAGCCTAGGAACTAATGCCGCCCAGTTTGATTTAAACGGTGATGGAGTTGTGGATATTACAGACATTGTATTTGCAAACCATAACATTAACACCAGCGGCCTTGAAAGCATTACGGAAATGGACTTAATCGTAGCCGCTAACGCAAATATTGTGGCAATAGAAAGCGGCTTAACGGGAGCGGTGGCTAACGGACAAAGCCTTAGCGATATTTTTATGCCCAATACGCCCCCCGTCAGAATAAATTCTACAGGCGGCTCTCCTATTACAATACCTGTGGAATTTTCAATCCCTGTGCTTATGGGGCAAATTGTAATACAATCCCCGGCACTCAGCGGTGCAGCCGCAGGGGGTAGTGCTCTTATTAACTACCTTGACGAAAGCGGTGCAGACAAGAGTATGCTTTTGCCTTTTTCAACCCCTAGGATTGAAGGGGTACAGTATATTGAGGTAGATGAGGGTAAGTCTACTGTTGTAATTAACCTTGGAGCAAGAGTTGCCGTAAAGAAGGTTACAATTACCGTTGACAAGGTAACAGGACAGGAAGGTAACCCAGCATACACTGTTATTGAAGAAATTAAATTTTTAAAGGACATAGTAACAGATAGCAACAGTGCAAGTGACTCACCGCCCCAAAATGTAACTGCATCTGCCGGAAATGAAAAAGTGACCTTAAGCTGGACACAAATGCCAAATGTAACAGGCTATAAAATAAAATACGGCACAGCCTCCGGCAATTACGACAAAACAGCAACAACCTACACTAATTCCATAACTCTTAACGGACTTCAAAACATTAAGGCTTATTATTTTGCCGTTGCCGCCACCAGCGGCTTATGGGAGAGCAAATACTCCGGCGAGGTTTCCGCCATTCCTCAACCCTCCGGTGTGCCTACCAAGCCGGACAATCTAAGCTTGACGTCAGACAGCCAAAATATTTACGCAAGCTGGAGCAAAACCGAAAACGCCAGCAGCTACAACTTATATTACAAAAAATCAGCAGATTCAACATTTACAAAGCTTACCGGCATTACCCAAGCAACCTATTCAATTAACGGCTTAGCCATAGACACTGAATACACTGTTTATATAACCGCTGTAAATTCCCTTGGGGAAAGCCAGCCATCATTAACCTCCGTAATAAAAACTCTGGCAGAAAAGGCACAGCCGCCAAAAATTCCAACACTAAACAGAATACCTAATTCTGCTGTTACAGATGTGGTGATGACTGACAAAAACAACGTAGCCAACCTATATCCAAACGGCTTCAACATAAGAAACGTGATAGATGGCAACTTTGAAACTCACTGGACAGCAAGAATTTTTTGGGAAAGCCATGAGTTAACCTTCACCTTTGATACACCTAGGGTAATGAACTATGTGGTATATGTACCAAGGATAGACGGAAATTATAAAAAAAGCCTGTACCAATATACAATAAAGGTAACAGACAGTGCAGGTGCGGTCAAAACTGTAGCGGCAAAGCAAACCGTACAAAATAATCCCTCCGAAACAGGCTTTGCCATTCTGTCCTTCCCTAAAACCTCGGATATTAAAAAGATAGCTGTTGACGTAATTCAATGGGACGGCTCACCTACAGATGTATCCTTGGCAGAAATTGCGTTTTACAGCTATGATGGATTGGACGAGGATATACAAAAGCTTTTCAACGAAACATATACGGCTCTTACACCAGAGGCAACCCAAGAAAAAATAAATGCCTTAAAGGAGAGAGCAAATAATACAGAGGGCTACTATGTGGACAAGTCCATTTTGCTTGAGGAGCTTGCTTTGGCAGAGGGACTATTAAAGGGTGATAGGGGACTGCTTGGAAAGGTGCTCAACTCTGTAGATGGACGCAAAACTACGGGAAATATTAAAACCATTAACACCTTCCAGCCGCTTGGTATTGTAGGAGCGGCAAATTCCAAGCTTGCTGTTTATGCAAAAATCCCACAGGGCGAAAGCCTTAGCTTGGTAACCACTCAATATTTCCCAGAGGCAGGCGCTTGGGCATCAAACCCTATTTCTATCTCAAACGGGAGAAATATTATTTCCATTCCGAAAATCGGTACAGTAAACACTGACAGAGGAGGTTCTTTA
>CAYWBF010000234.1:0-4794 GCA_964456085.1 uncultured Eubacteriales bacterium | reverse complement strand
TAATTTCAATGTAAATATGCAATGTTGCATCATTTACCCTGTTAAAAAAATTATTTAGGAGGAATTACGATGAAACTAAGAAAAGCCCTGTCATTAGTTTCCCTTGCGGGAATAATGGCGTTGACCGCTTGCTCATCTGCTGCACCTGCTCCAGCTCCGGCATCAGCCGCACCTGCTGCATCTGCAGCACCTGCTGCTTCAGCCGCACCTGCACCATCTGCAGCCGCCGAGGCTCCAAAGCCTAATGCTAGAGTATTCAGACTTGCAGACAATCACCCAGACGGATACCCTACAGTTTTAGGTGACATACGTTTTGCTGAGCTTGTAAAAGAAAAAACCAACGGCGAAATAGTTATTGAGGTTTACAATAACAGCGTACTTGGCGACGAAAAAACTACCATTGAGCAGGTTCAATTCGGCGCTATCGACTTTATCCGTGTAGGAACCAACCCATTGGCTTCCATTAATCCGGAAATGAACGCCCTTTCTCTTCCTTTCCTATACAGAGACTCCGAGCACCTTTTCAAGGTTCTTGACGGCGAAATAGGAGAGGAATACAGACAGAAGCTTGTAGACAACAACATGCTTGGTCTATGCTGGTTTGATGCAGGCGCAAGATCCTTCTACAACTCCAAAAGAGAGATTAAATCCCCTGCGGATATGAAAGGTCTTAAGATTCGTGTTCAAGAAACCAAGCTTATGATGGATCTTGTAACACTTCTTGGCGCATCACCTACCCCTATGGCTTACGGCGAGGTTTACTCCGCAATCCAAACAGGTATTATTGAGGGTGCCGAAAACAACTTCCCAAGCTACATGACCTCCTCTCACAACGAGGTTGCCAAATTCTTAACACTTGACATGCACACAGTAGCACCTGAAATGATTATTGTTAACAAGGGCGTATACGACAGCTTTACAGATGAGCAGAGAAAGATTATTGACGAGGCCGCTAAAGAGGCCGCCATCTATCAACGTCAAGAATGGGCTAAGCAAGAAGCTGACTATGCAAAGAAAGCAGAAGAAGCCGGTTCTAAAATAACTACCTTAACTCCAGAAGAAAGACAAGTATTTGCTGACGCCACAAAGCCAATTTATGACGACTACAAGCAATTCGCTGACATAATCCAAAGAATAAAGGATGTAAAATAACATATTTAAAAAGTCGCTGTTAAAATGAACTACTCATATAAGCGGCATAAAGGGTGTAACCCATACATAGAATTGCTTAAAAACATAAGCATTTCTTAAGGTTACACCCTTTTTAAAAAATTTTTTTGGGGGTATGGTATGAAGTATTATAGAAAAATCGTAAATATGTTAAACTCCCTTTTGGAATTTCTCGGAATTATTTTAATGGCAGCTATGGTTTTAATTATATTTTATCATGTAATTATGCGCTACGCCTTTAGCAATACACCCCCCTGGAGTGAGGAGGTTTCCTTAATTCTTATGATATGGTTTACCTTTATAGGTGTAATCATAGGGGTAAAGGAGGATATTCACATTGCCATTGAAATGTTTATGCGAATGCTTCCGCCGAAGCTTTTTGCCGCAGTAGAAATTATTGATAAGATTATTGTGTTTATACTGTGTGTTCTTTTAGTAAGATACGGATACACTCTTATTCTAAACACTTCAAAAAACGTGCTGCCTGCTACTTTGCTGCCTGCAAGCACAATTTACGTCATGCTGCCCGTATCGGGGCTTATGATGGCCTTTGTTATTATTGAACAGGTTATCGACAAATTAAGAAAGGAGGAAAATACCAATGCCTAATCCTCAAATCGGCATTATAATATTAATTGGGCTTTTTGCCTTTTTTCTTATTGTAAAGGTGCCTGTTACATTTTCCTTGGCCTTATCTTCCTTTGCTTCTGCCTATTATATGAAGATTCCTTTACAGGCTATTGCACAGCAGCTTGTTAAGGGAATAAACTCTTTTCCTCTTTTGGCTATTCCATTTTTCATTATTGTTGGAGAAATCATGGGCGAGGGCGGAATTTCCAAGCGACTTATTGATTTTGCCGATGTTTTGATTGGAAGGGTACGAGGGGGACTGGCTATGGTTAATATTTTGGCCAGTATGTTCTTTGGCGGAATCTCCGGCTCCTCTGTTGCTGATACCTCATCTATCGGCTCCGTTATGATTCCTATGATGGAAAAACAAGGCTATGACAAGGATTATGCCATTAACGTTACAATAACCAGCTCCACTCAAGGTGTGCTTATTCCTCCTAGCCACAACATGATTATTTATGCAATGGCAGCCGGTGGACTTTCCGTTGGCAAGCTATTTATGGCTGGACTTGTTCCCGGTGTTTTTCTTGGGATTGCACTTATGGTATTAAGCTACATAATCGCTGTAAAGAGAAATTACCCATACGGAAAAAAATACTCCTCCAACGAAGCCTTTAGAATAATTATTGATAGTCTTCTGGGCTTGTTTACTGCCATCATTATAATGGGCGGCGTTGTGTTTGGTCTTTTCACAGCTACAGAGTCTGCTGCTGTTGCTGTAGTTTACGCTTTTATCATAACCTTCTTTTTCTATAGAGATATTAAAATTGACAGAATGATTCCTATTTTAAAGCGGTCACTTAGAACGCTGGCTATGGTTATGGCAATTATTGCTTCATCTAGTGCCTTTGGTTATATGATGGCAGTGTTAAGGGTTCCTACACTTGTTACAAATACGTTGCTGTCCTTTTCTAAGGAAAAAATAGTTATTCTGCTAATTGTTAACTTAATCTTGCTGCTTCTTGGAATGATTATGGATATGGCTCCACTTATTTTAATCACTACCCCTATTTTACTCCCTGTAGTTACCTCAGTTGGAATGAATCCTATTCAGTTTGGCATTGTAATGATGCTTAACCTTGCTATAGGGTTAATCACCCCTCCTGTTGGTACAACTCTATTTGTAGGCTGTAGTATAGGCGGTGCAAAAATTGAAGAAATCGCAAAAACCCTTATGCCGTTTTATTGCGTAATGTTTGTGGTTCTGTTATGCTTAACCTTTATACCAAGTATTACAATGTTTTTACCTAATCTAATTTTTAAATAAACAAGGTGGTTTGACCATAGGGGAAAAAATGCTTGGGGAGCTGCACTCCCCCAAACCCCCTAGCGAGGAGGGCTTTATTTGATAAACCTAATGCTTGTGGAAGACGAGGTTTTGGAAAGAAAAGCGCTTGCTTACATAATTTATAACAAATTCAAAAACATAAATATTGTCCACGAAACACTTAGTGGTCAGGACGCTGTGGAATACGAAAGCAACAACGATGTGGATATAATAATAATGGATATTGAAATGCCCGGCATTAACGGACTTGAAGCTGCTCAAATAATTAGAAAGCGAAATCCCAACTGCTTTATAATAATTTTAACGGCATACTCGGAGTTTAATTATGCCAAGGCGGCTTTAGACGCTAGGGTATACAAATATTTATTAAAGCCTGTGCTTACCTCGGAGCTGGAAGCTACCCTAAACGAGGTTATTGAATTTATAATGGAAAAAAAGCAAGGCAATGACGAAATTAAGAATATTATAAACCTAAACGACGAAATAAACGTTAACAACAGCCTTCTACTTGCGTTTTACAACAACGACTTTAATTCTGCTCTGGATATAGTGAAAACGCTGTGGGTCAAGCTTAATTCAAAAAGTCTCCGTGAGGAAACAAGGCAAAGCATATGCACCGAGGTTATAAACAAGAGCATCCATGCGCTTAAGGAGAAAACGGAATATTTAAAGGAGGATATAATTCCTCTATTTAATTATTCCAAGGGAAATTACTTTACATCTGTTCAAAGTTATTTGTTTGAGGTTTGTAAAACTATTTCCAACCAAAAAAACAGACGGGCTACGAACTTTCGTGTTATTGAAAGAGTTAAGGATATTGTAGCCACGAATTATAATAATGAATTAACCTTGGAGCAGGTAGCTGAAATGGTTTGCTTAAACTCTGATTATCTTAGTAGGATTTTTAAGCAGATCGAGGGCATTAATTTTAAGGAGTATTTTATTAACGCCCGAATAGAAAAAGCAAAGCAGCTTTTGGAGCAAGGTTCCCTTTCTATAAAGGAAATTAGCTACCATGTAGGGTATTCTAATCCTAATTATTTTTCTCGTGCCTTTAAAAAAGCCTTTGGTATGACGGCTGTGGAGTATAAAAATTTGGTTGTTGCTGCGAAATAGACAAAAAATAGGCATAAATCAGAAAATTCAGATTTGCTGGATTCTTTGATTTATGCCTGAGTTATTGGTATTTCACATAACGAAATGCAGTATATCTTAGTAAAAACGGTGTTGTGACTCATTTCTTGACGCTTAATTTTACTTATCAGCGCTGATATTTTTGTCTTCCTTATTTTTTGACGCTTCACGGCGTGCCGGCGGAGTTTTGCCCTCATCGGATTTTTTTTGAGAATTTCGTGTTTTTTTATTAGCCATTACATATCACCTCGAATTTTTAATATGTTGAACAGTATGCTCTTCAAAAATAGTGTAATCATAGTATGTAAGTTTATACATACTTTGTTCAACTTTTATTAAACTAAAATTAATCAAGGCGCTTAGCGTCTTTTTTATTGTAAAAATTAACTCACGACTTTCAGCTGAGGTTAACTTAGCTTTTGAAAGTATTCCTTAATCTGTTCCATACACTCTAGCACTTCTTGGTTAACGAAGGGCAAAACAATCTCTCCCTTTAGCTTTCCCAAGCCATGCTCCACACACAGCAGTCCTTTATCTGTAACTATTTCCTTTGCCCATTGCTTAAGCAGCTC
>CAYWBF010000233.1:0-4801 GCA_964456085.1 uncultured Eubacteriales bacterium | reverse complement strand
AAAGGATATAGCTTGCTATAAGGAAGTAAATGATAGAATAGAGCAAGAAATAAAATACTTAGGCGCACTGGCCGGGGATTTTGAGGCGCTAATTGGTACTTATTCAAACTATTTGACTCAAATTAACGTAAATATAAAGGACGAAGGCTCTGGAGATAAGCCTGATGAGCTTTTTGCCGCTAGAGAGCTTTTGGACAATGCTAAGAAGGATTTTTTAGATAATGCAAGTGTGGGAAATTTGGGTGGCCTTTCTCTTAATACCGATGAAGCATTAATACTTATGGGGCTGTTTGAAAATGGTTATAAGCTGTCGGGCACTGAGTTGGAAAAAGAACAGCAAAAGATAATGGTAAGGAAAATAGATGCTTTAAATAAATCCAAGCTAAGCCAGGCGGCAGCAATAGGCTTTAAAAATACCGAATTAGAAAAAGCAATAAAGGACGGAGAACCTGTAGGGGTTATAAAGGCTTTAGAAGATGGTGCAGTGTCAGACGCAAGAAATTTGCTGGAGGAATTCGGCTTTATAGTTGATTCTCTTGTTTCCGAGGCAAAAGATTCGGGTGGGAAAATCGACATTTATAAGGAAAAAATGGATTTCTTAGACTCACTTATTAAAACCTCTGGAAACTCCGAGCTGGCTAAAAAGGTTGGTGGGGTAGTTAATTCCTTGGCAGATAAGCTTGAAAAGGAAAGCAAGCAGATTAAGCTTGAGGAAATTAAGCCTTACAAGGAGGCTAAGGATAAGAAGGAGGGCTTCGCAAAGGAAGCTGAGGAGCTGAATATAAAATATCTAGGCGCTGTGGAAGAGGGCGAGAAGGATGTTCAATGGGAACTAAAAAAGCAGCTTGATGCTGCTGTAGAAAAGATGCTTATAGCTGAAAAGCAAATGAAAATGATTGAAAATGGACTGGACAATGGCGAAATTGTAGTAGCTGCCGCAAATGGCAAGGTAGTGGTTGATGACAAAGGTGAAATTGCAAAAAAAGCCAATGAGGAAGGAAAAAATTTAAGCGAAGCTGTTAATGAAGCTGCCTCGGGTCAAGGAGCGTCGTCATTTTTAGAGGAAAGCCAAAAGCAAAAATACACACAGCATGAGGTTAATACTATTAATGAAGCGATTAAAGAGGGCAACAATGCTGAAATCATAAAGGAAACCTCTGCAGAGCTTTTACCTCCTTGGAAGGTAGCTTTTCAAGATGCGGATGTTAAGCTTAGCTCTCCTGTTATTAAGGCTAAAAAAATCCTTATGCTTCCGGCAAGGGAAGTAGCTGAGCAGCTTGGAGTGGCATATATACACAGCAAGATTAACAAAGTTATTGTTATAAGGGGGAAGGGCGCCTTAATCGAATTTATTATTGGGGATAAAAACGTACATATTAACGACAAAAAAATAATGCAGGCTCAGCCTCCATTTATATTTAATGACCTGGCTTACCTGCCTTTAGTTGTTTTTGAAAAAGCTTTTGCATTAGGGGTTAGGGAAGAGAGTGGGTATGTTGTTGTTTATAAAAAATAGATTTTTTTAGAAAGGAGAAGATAATGGGAGTTTTAGTTTGTAATGGGGCTATGTGCCAGTGCTCCTTTGGGGCAGCGCCTTGTACCTTGATTGCTACCTCTGCACCTACTGCTATGGGCGGCAGTATGCCTCTGGCTTCAATTATGGATAATACCCCGGCAAATCTACCTACCTTTGGAATGTGCATGTCAATTGCTAATCCTGCGGTGGCGTCAGCAACAGCTGCGGCATTGGGTGTGCTTACCCCACAGCCATGTGTACCTGTTGTTTCTTCACCTTGGGCTCCAGGCAGCCCCACTGTTATTGTAGGTGGCAACACAGCCTTAAATAATTTATCTAAGGCATTTTGTGCATATGCCGGTATTATTCAAATTGTTAACCCAGGTCAGTTTACAGTTATGGTTCCATAAGGAGTTTTTTTATGAGCTATTTAAATATTTCCAAGGTTGGAAAGTTACTGGTTAGTATTTTACAGAAAAATTTATACCCGGCGCTAATAAACAATTCTGATGGTGTAGCTCTATGCAGCCCAAAGGATAGAATGAACGCATCCGTGGGTATTTATTTGTATGATTTTAGGGAGAGTGCCTATAAAAACAACGAGCCTATTAACATACAATCAAATATAAGAATTGCACCACCTATATATTTGGATTTGTGCTATATGATTACGGCTTACTCTGACAGCGACGAAAAGCATAGAGCTATACAGGAACATACTATACTAGGCAAGATTATTGAAATTCTTAGGGACAATCCCATTATTGATGCTGATGCAGAAAGGTTTGTTGAAGGTGACGGCCCCAATAACATTAAAATCGAGATGCTGAACATACCATATACAGAAAAAGAAAAAATGCTGAATTTGTTGGAACCTACCCACAAACCATCTATTTTTTATTGTGTATCACCTGTTAGCATTAGCTCCGGCAGGGTTTCCAGCGTTACAAGGGTTAGGGATTTGGATATGGAGGTTAGGTAAGTTGCAAGGATATGGAAACGGAAGAAAAATCACATCAAGGCTAGCAGCCGCTGTGTTATTAATTGACAATTTTACAAATGAAATTATTACTAAGGACGTTAAGGTAATTAGCAAGGGCTTGGAAAAGCCCTTTTTTAAACCCAACGGTTATTTTGTTTTTTCAGACATTGATGCAGACATAAATGTATTGGAGCTTACAATTAAGTCTAAGTATTATTTGGAGAAGGAAGTAAAAATTAGCCTTACGGATATTGCGAACGAAGGATACGAATCAATTATACGGCTTAACCCTAGTAAATATTATCCGTTGCCCAATAAGTGTACTGTTGTAGAGGGTAAAACTAGCCCTAGAAGTGAGGTTTTTGTCTATTCTGGGGATTTGCAGCCCTCATTTGTACTGGGTAGTGAGTATATTAGTGGAAGCGGTAGTATGCAAATCTATAACCAGAAGCATATTAACTTGAACAGCTGTAGAATGTACATATCAAGCGACGCACATAATTGCTCGGAGATATTTACAGTCAATAGGGTTAAGGATTTTTTAGGTAACACTTATTTTTTGGAGCAGGGCTTAAAGGGCAGCTACTCCTTAGGCACTACTCGTATTACCCATGTTTTTTCGGGTGAATCCGATGATGACGGTAACTTTTACATTCCTATTCACTGTCACAATGAATACGGTAGTAAGCTTGAGTTTTTTTTGGAAAACATCACAGTTGGGTTGAAGGGATTAGCTGGTTTAAAGGTTGGGGAGATTAATAGTATCCATAAGGAGTGTCTAACTGTATATTAATCATGAAAAAATCCCTACATTTTTTATTTTACCATGCTTCTATCATATTGATCAAAAAATTTGCCATCAGTGCTAATTTTTTGATTGCATAAGTATTGTAAATGAGTTCATGCCTTTCGTACTGGTCTAATATACTTGAAATACTGTTCAGGGTTATAATAAAAGTACATTATTCTACCAGGGGAAGTATCAAGACAGTAACCATTCCCAGCATAATCAAAAGTTGCCATTGCGTTTTCAATTTTTTCTTCTACACTGCAATTTTCCTGTTCATAATCGAATGTACCATGTTCAAAAACAATGTACTCTGCTTCGGGAATATCAGCCATAAACATTTGTGATGGGACTTCACCTTTATAGTCGAAAGGAAGTCGTACACCCCAACACTCTGTACGCGGAATACCCCAATCGCAAAGTCTACCCTCCGGGTCGTTCAAATACGCCATAATTTGACCGCTTCCGCAATTAACTTCGCTCCCGCCGTCATCGTCAAGTTTACCTTTGATACTGTCAAGCAAACCGCAAATTGTTTCGTAGTCCTGCCCCGGAATAAGATTTTGCTTTTGCCAAAAATCCCAATAACCGTTACTCTCATTGTTTTTAATGTACAAAAACTTGTGTGATGGTATAGTTACAAAATAAATTTTAATACCCTCTGTTGACTTAATCATACCAATTTCTCCTAATCCTAAAAAGTAGCGGTCAAAAGAGCTTATTTTTGTACGGAGAACCACAGGCTTAGGATTTTTTCGGTATTCGCTAGGTATTACACCGTATGTTCCTTTGAAAGCTCTGGTGAAAGCTTCATGTGATGAAAATCCATAGTCAAAAGCAATATCCAAAAGGCTTTTATTGCTATCCCTAACCTCTTTTAAAGCAAACGCTAATTTCCTATGTCGCAAATAATCTCTAAACTGCATACCTGATATTTCTTTGAATTTTCTTGTTGTATGAAATTCAGAATAACCCAACTTGCGGGAAAGAAAGCGTAGTGTCAAGGCTTCATCATTATAATTTTTAATATATCTGTCAATTTCATCAACGATTATTTGAATTTGCTTTTGCCACTCGTACATTTGTCTGTTCACCTCGTTTTAACCACTCTACACACATTATAAAGAATTAGAGAGTTTGCTGCTTGATTATACTTGCTGCTTTTTATGATATTATATCACAGAAGCAATTCCAATCAGTGTAGTTAATAAAAATCACCACAAACTGTTTTTTCCTCTGAATATTTTGTATTGCAAGCTTTGCATACCACTTCATATTTATAACTATCCAAGTTTTTATCAAGGATTGTGAAAAGCGGCGATTGGTCGGAGGGACAGCATAGCCTGTTTTTGATAACTGTCAACTTGTTTTCAGTAGAACTTGCGCAGCTATCATCATCAAAGGCTATGTATATACTGCCAGTGCCAGCGCATTTGCATTTGTAAGATAGCTTAAAGCTGTCATAAGTAACATAACATAGATAGCCGATGGTTTTATTACAGCTTTCGCAGTAAAT
>CAYWBF010000232.1:0-4835 GCA_964456085.1 uncultured Eubacteriales bacterium | reverse complement strand
CCGGAACCTTATTAAAAGAAGGTAAGCTTGTTACAAACGGCGGTAGGGTTCTTGGCGTGGTCGGTATAGGTGAAAGCCAAGAGATTGCCAGAGGGCTTGCTTACGCCGACATGGATAAGGTTAGCTTTAACAACATGCATTTTAGAAAGGATATTGGACTATGCGAAGAATTTACACCGAAAAAATACCAGGCTCATGTATAGTATCCCGACAGCTTTTGTCCGATTTAAGCGAAACCTTCAATATTAAGCTTGAAGCTCTGCGAGTAGTGAATAGGTATGATATTGAGGGAATTGAGGACGAGGGGGTTTTTCAGGAAATCTGCCGTAATATTTTATCCGAGCCTATGCTGGATAACCTCTTTTTACCCAAGGAGCTATGTATAGGGGAGGGGGAAAAAGCCTTTGCCATGGAGTACCTTCCAGGGCAGTATAACCAGCGAGCCGATTCCGCTATACAGTGTATTAAGCTTATTACTCAAAATGATACCGAGGTAAAGGTTAACACAGCCACCCTTTACATTTTAAAGGGTGAATTTTCTGATGAAATCTACGAGAAGATTAAAGGGTACATTATAAATACGGTGGATTCCCGAGAAACAAGCATTGACGAAATGCCGCTAACCCTTGACGAGGAAATAACTCCAGCCCAAGGAGTAGAGACAGTCCACAGCTTCATTGAAAAATCTGAGAATGAGCTTCAGGAGCTTCATAGGGAGTTTGGGCTGGCAATGAGCATGTCCGATTTGCTATTTGTACAGGATTATTTTAAAAATACTGAAAAGCGCAATCCTACTGTAACTGAAATTAGGGTCTTAGATACATACTGGTCTGATCACTGCCGCCATACTACTTTTTTAACCGCTATAGAGAAGGTTGAAATTGAAGCGGGGCATTTTGCCGAGCCTATAAAGCAGGTGTATGAGCAGTATTTAAATACAAGGGAGCAAATTCATAAGGAAGAAAAAGATATTTGCTTAATGGACGTTGCCTTAATGGGAATGAAGGCTCTAAAAAGACAGGGTAAGCTTCAAGACCTAGACGAGTCGGAGGAGATTAACGCCTGCTCTATTGTTGTGCCTGTAGATATTGACGGAGTACAAGAGGACTGGCTGGTTATGTTCAAAAACGAAACCCATAACCACCCAACCGAGATTGAACCCTTCGGCGGCGCAGCAACCTGTCTTGGGGGTGCAATCCGTGACCCACTTTCCGGGCGCTCCTATGTTTATCAAGCGGTTAGGGTAACGGGCTGCGGAAATCCTCATATTCCTTTAAAGGATACAATAAAGGGTAAGCTGCCCCAGAAAAAGATTACCACAGAGGCAGCAAAGGGGTTCAGCTCCTACGGAAATCAAATCGGCTTGGCCACAGGGCAGGTAGCGGAGGTTTATCACGACGGCTTTGTTGCAAAGCGTATGGAGATTGGCGCAGTTGTGGGTGCTGCTCCTCGAAAAAATGTATACAGAGAAGCTCCTGCACCGGGAGACTATGTGATTTTAATAGGCGGACGAACTGGGCGTGACGGCTGCGGCGGAGCAACAGGATCTTCCAAGGAGCATAACGAGCAGTCCATTGCCAAATGCGGTGCGGAGGTTCAAAAGGGCAATCCCATTACAGAGCGAAAAATTCAACGTGCCTTCAGAAATCCAGAGCTTAGCCGTCTTATAAAACGGTGCAACGACTTTGGAGCCGGTGGAGTTTCTGTAGCTGTAGGGGAGCTGGCTGACGGACTAGAAATTAATTTAGATTTGGTTCTAAAAAAATATGAAGGACTTGACGGAACAGAGCTTGCTATATCGGAATCTCAGGAGAGAATGGCTGTTGTTACCACAAGTACAGATGCGGAGCGCTTGATTGAGCTTTGCCTTGAGGAAAATTTAGAGGCTTACAAAATAGCGGAGGTTGTTTCGGAGAAGCGGCTTCAAATGTTTTGGCGTGGAGATAAAATTGTAGATTTAAGCAGGGCATTTTTAAACTCTAACGGCGCAAAGCAGTTTACAACAGCAAAAATTACCGCTCCAGATTCAAAGGAAGTCTTTTTATTTGACCGAGAGGATTTAACTAAAGGCGGAACAACGGATAGCATAAAAGAAAAATGGCTTAAGAATTTAAGCAATCTTAACGTTTGTAGTCAAAAGGGGCTTGTGGAGCGGTTTGATTCAACAATCGGCACTGGCACTGTCCTTCTTCCTTTTGGTGGAGAGACAGGGCTTACTCCTACTGAGGCATCTATTTCAAAAATTCCTGTCCTTCGTGGAGAGACAAATGCCGTAACAATAATGACTTACGGCTACGACCCATATCTATCCCAGTGGAGCCCTTTCCATGGTGCGGTGTACGCTGTGGTTCACGCCTTGGCGAAGGTTGCGGCGGCAGGGGGAAGCTATGAGAAAACTCGTCTATCCTTCCAGGAATACTTTGAGCGACTAGGCACAGCACCAGAAAAATGGGGCAAGCCCTTAAGCGGCTTGCTTGGAGCGTTTTATGCCCAAATGGAAACAGGAATTGGAGCCATAGGCGGCAAGGACAGTATGTCGGGAACCTTTAATAGCCTTAATGTTCCACCCGTTGTAACTGCCTTTGCGCTATGCCCCGGAAATGCAGAAAACATCATCTCGCCCGAATTTAAACATGACGGTAGCTGCGTAGTATATTTACCTCTGCCCAAAAATGAATATAATCTTCCATGCTTTACTACCTTAAGCAAAAATTATACAAAGCTTCATGAGCAAACATGTAAGGGCAAGATTCTTTCGGCGCATACTGTAGGTGGCTATGGAGTATCAGAGGCTATAAGCAAAATGTGCTTTGGAAATATGATAGGAGTAGAGCTTGATGGTGACGGGATTCCTTTGTTCTCTGCTGATTACGGTTCATTAGTGCTAGAAATATCCAAGTCAGAGGACGTAAACAGCATTTTGGAGGGATTAACCTATACCATAATTGGAAAGACAACGGGTAGAAGCTCCATAGTATTGAAAAAGCAAGAAGCAGAAATTCCTTTGGAAGAAGCTATTGGAAGCTGGCAAAAAACCTTGGAGGACATTTTCCCTTCAAAGGCATCATACTTGACTATTAACGATGATCCTATTCTTGCGAAGGATACTGTCAAAAAGCAAGGCTCAAAAGTAAAATATGCCAAGCCAAGGATTTTCATTCCTGTGTTTCCGGGGACAAACTGTGAGTATGATTCTCGCAGAGCCTTTGAAAAAGCCGGTGGGGTTGTTAATGAGCTTGTCTTTAAAAATTTAAGCCTTGACCAAATTGCCAGCTCTACGGAGAAAATTAAAGAGCTTATTGACGGCAGTCAGATTTTAATGCTGCCGGGAGGCTTTAGCGCCGGTGACGAGCCGGACGGCAGCGCCAAGTTTATTACAGCTGTTTTTAGAAATCCTATTGTAAAGGAAGCAGTGCACCGTCTGTTAAAAGAAAGAGATGGACTTGTTTTAGGTATTTGTAACGGCTTCCAAGCCTTGATTAAGCTTGGGCTTTTGACTAAGGGCGAAATTTCCGATACCGAGGCAACACTTACCTACAATACCGTAGGCAGGCATATCTCCTTAATGGCTTCAACAAAGGTTGTGTCTAACAGGTCGCCTTGGATGCAGGGGTGTTCAGTTGGGGACGTTCATAAGATTCCTCTTTCTCATGGTGAGGGGCGGTTTGTTGCCAGCGAGGAGGTAATAAATGAGCTGTTTGCAAAGGAGCAAGTGGCTACTGTTTATACAGCCTTTAACCCTAACGGCTCTGCACATGCTATTGAAGGCATCACTAGCCCATGTGGACGGGTTTTTGGAAAAATGGGACATTCCGAGCGTATTGGCAAAAACCTTTACAAAAATATTTTGGGTAACACTGACCAGAAATTATTTGAGTCTGGAATAAATTATTTTAGCTAAGGCTCTTTGTTAAATTGCTCTATTTATGACATTATAAGGTGTGAAATTATGTTTGATGTATTAAAGCAAAAAATAGGAATCATCGGTGGTGGTCAGCTGGGGAAGATGATGATTTTGGAGGCAAAGAAGCTTGGCTTCTATGTGACCATACTTGACCCTACCCCCGGCTGTCCTGCCGCAAGCATAGCTGACAGCCATATTGTAGCCGACTTTGGAGACGAGGACGCTATTTTTAAGCTGGCTAGGGAAAGCGATGTTTTGACTTACGAGCTGGAGCATATTAATTCTATTGCACTAAAAAAGCTGGAGGGTGAAGGGGTTAAGGTTTTTCCAACCCCTTCCAGCCTGGAGCTGATTCAGAATAAGCTGACTCAGAAGGAAGTTTTGCTTAATGCAGGGCTGCCTGTGCCAAAATTTATAAAGACCGAGAATACAGAGCAGCTTGAAGCAGCTATAGATGAGCTTGGGCTTCCCATATATTTAAAAGCATGTAAAGGCGGCTACGATGGTAAGGGTAATGCACTTGCACGCACCAAAGAAGAAGCCGTGGAAGCGTTTAGCCGACTTAGTAAAAATTCCGAGGTTTTCGCCGAAGGGCTTGTGGATTTTAAAAATGAGGTTTCTGTTTTAGCCTGTCGCAGTATTGAGGGTGAAGCACGGGTTTATCCTGTAGCGGAGAATTATCACAGGGACAGTATTCTAATAGAAACAAGGGTTCCGGCGGATATTTCCTCTGATGCCTTTAAAAAGGCAATGAACATAGCAGAGCAAGCCTTAGAGGTATTTAAGGGTGTGGGAATGTTTTGTGTGGAAATGTTTGTTACAGAGGATAGTCGGGTTTTAATAAATGAGATTGCTCCACGCCCACACAATTCCGGACACTACACCATTGAGGGTTGTGTGACCTCCCAGTTTCAGCAGCATATACGAGCAA
>CAYWBF010000231.1:0-4837 GCA_964456085.1 uncultured Eubacteriales bacterium | reverse complement strand
TTTTTTTTTTTTTTTTTTTTTTTTTTTTTTTTTTTTTTTTTATTTTTTTTTTTTTTTTTTTTATTTTTTTTTTTTTTTTTTATATTTTTTTTTTTTTTTTTTTTTGTTTTTGTTTTTTTTTGTTTGGGTTGGGGGTTGGGGGGCCGCCCCCCCCCCCAAGACTAATCCTCAACCAAATCAGCTATGTTGTAGTTTACATTTTATTGTGTATAATATTTTCAACTAGCTCAATATGTATATTTTTAAAATGGGGGGAAATTATGGGCTTGACAGGTTCAAATTTAAAGCTGCTGAAATACATACAGGAAAATGAAATGGTTTATATTCACGTCCTTACACAAAGGTTTGGCAAAACCATTTCATCTATAAGAAGGGAAATTGAGGGGATTAATAAATTTTTAGAAAAGGATAAGAGGCTTACAATCAAAAAAGGGTTTGTAAAAAATAATTTGAATTATGGAGAATATATTAGCTTTGTTAACAACTTAACTATTTACGACTACGAAACTACAGCATTGGAAAGGCTTCATGCTATTGTAGTAAGAATTTTTTTCAAGGACTATGTAAGCTTAAGCCAATTGTATACAGGTTGGGGATTTTCCCTTACCACAAAAAAGAAGGATTCAAAAAAGCTAAAGGAATTTCTTGAGGCAAAAGGCTTAAAGGTTAATCAATTGGTTAAAAAGGGATTAGAAATATTGGGAGACGAGCTGCATTTTCGCATACTTGTGATTCAAATTCTGCTGCCCTTGTTTGAGCTGTCAGAAAATTACGGCATAGAAAAACGAAAGGCAAACACTCCTATTGAAAACGAAATGCTCGACCAGCTGATTTTCTGTTATAACTGTGTGTCCGAGCAATGCGAGGAGATGATTCAGCATTTTTTTGCATTAAGCAGCCGAGCCTTGACTTATTCTTCAAAAAAGCTACTGCTGCTATATGTTATTATTAGTATGTACCGAAAGGAAGCTCATAGAATTATTGAAAACCATAAGCTAAAGATTGAACCCTTAAGTCTATATCTTTACTCGGACGAAAACGAGAACTATGCATTTAATTTGGTTATAGCTATGCTGGACTTCTATCCTACCCTTGATTTTGCTATTAATGAGGAATTACTTCAAATGACCGGAGCTTTTCTGGATAAAATCCAAGAAAAGAATGTGACCCATTTGTATACTTATGAAGATACGGTTAGGGAGCTTTACGATTTTTTCTGTAAACAGATTGTTTGCAGCCAATTTAATTTTTCCTTTAAGGATAAGATTATCCAGGACACTGACGAGCGGTTTCCTTCATTATTTCAAGATGTATCCTCATGTATTTCTGATATAGAGGAGAGCTACTCCATAAAATTTAATAACGAGCAGATTACTACAATTATTCTTATATTAAGAAAGTGGCTCATAAAAAATAAGGTGTACGGAAGAAATGTAAAGAAAATAATTATTGTCACCAATATATCCTTTGAAAGAATGAGCTATTTTATTGAATCCTTGAAGGAGTATGTAGAGTTTGAACTAGTAGGTATTTTTGATATATATGAAATTTATAAAATAAACGCTTTGAGCTACGACTATGTTTTTGCCTTTTCTGACCGTATATATGGGATTATTACGTCCTTGGGAACCTCGGCAATAAAGCTTAATTATTTTTTGGAGCAAAAGGACATTGATAATCTTTTGGAAAATGGGTTTTCTACCTCAAAAAGACGTTTTGTCGCTAGCAAGATAGCGGAGGAGTTTAGTAAGCTTGATGCCTCGGAATTAGAAAATCTGTTGAAAACTAAATATAGTGATTTTTATGTGTAAAAAAAATCGCATGTTGGGCTACATATTTGTTATAGTAGCTCAACATGCGATTTTTTATTATGCATGGAGGGTGGGGTGTTTTAGTTAAATTATACTCTAGTTAGCTGACCAGTCATCGGCTATGGGTAACTTCTCTAACACTAAATCAATCATACTTTCATTTGCCTCTTTAATCTTTAATTACTGCGGTAAATCGCTTTTTCTGTAAAAGTAAGCTCCATAGGTATGTCCCATGAATCCGTTGGTACTTGTCCAACCTTTTGAACCTCAAAGGCCACTGACGCAATACATGCATTTTCACAGCGAGTGAGATAGCGGTCATAAAAACCTGCTCCCATGCCCATGCGGTTGCAGCTTTCATCAAAGACAGTGCATGGGCATATTACCATGTCAATCTCCTCCGGTGAAACCACTGTGGATTTTTTCGGGTCTGGTTCGGCTATACCGTAGTTTCCGGTTATCCAAGCGTCATCGTTCTCTGGCAGTAGGGCAAGCATCTCCGTATCACTAATGCAAAGTGGATATACCAGCCGTTTTCCACGAGCCGCAGCTTCTAATGCTTCAAGGCGAACCTCTCCACGAGTTGCCCGATAAATCATTATAGTTTCTGCCTGCTGAAATTCCACAGAGGCTAAAATCCTCTGTACAGCTTGGCTAGACAAAATTTCTCTTTCATAAGTGGAAAGCTGGTTACGAGCACGTATTTTCTCCTTACGCAGCCACTTTCTGTAAATAGGGCGAAAGGTTTCTCTCACCCCACCTGCTAGATAAAGGGAGCCAAAAGCAACAACAATGCCTTCTTCTCCTGCGGCAGTGAGCGCTGCAAATATTCCGGATTCTACATCTCCACAGGCTACAGCCTTTGCGCCTTGTTCCTTTAAGTAAGTAGTCAATTCCTCGGCGTGTAAAGCTCGCTCGCTAAACGGGGTCAGACAAAAAAACTCCTGTGCCAGCGGCGTTATCAGCGACATAATCTGCGGATAATCCTTATCTGCCAGCACCCCTGTCAGAAACACCGGCTTTTTTCCCGGGAAAAGTTGACGTATGCTTTCCGATAATGCTTGTGCACATTGGGCGTTGTGGGCGCCGTCCAAAATAAACATAGGCTCTCGGCTCAAAAGCTCCAGCCTTGCTGGCCACTTAGCGGCAGCCAGTCCATCACGGATAGCTGTCTCCGGTATATTCCAACCTTTTTCATAGAGCAGCTCCACCGTTTCCAGTGCCATAACGGCGTTGTAAATCTGGTGTTTGCCCAGCAAGCGTATTGTTAAATTAGAAAACTGCCTCCAATGAAAACACTGGCGGTCAAGATTTTCCTCTAGGAATATTACATCAATAAACCTAGCCTTCCGAAGAGAGGCGTGACGACTTGCACAAACCGTCTCAAAAACAGCTTCAACCTCACTCACACACTGATAGACTACGACAACGCCGCCTTCCTTTATAATACCAGCTTTCTCACCTGCAATTTGCTCCAATGTATTTCCCAGTACATCTGTATGCTCCAAGCCAATGTTCATAATCACAGCAACCTCGGGCACAGGAATCACATTAGTAGCGTCCAGCCGACCACCAAGCCCAACCTCCAGCACCACAATGTCGCAGTGTTTTTGAGAAAAGTACAAGAGAGCCATGGCAGTGAGTATTTCAAATTCCGTAGGATTTTCAGCCATTTGCTCAGCACACAGCCTTACGGTCGTAGCCAAAACGCACAGCTCTGCTTCTGAAATATTCTCACCGTTGACTCTCATGCACTCTCCATAGGTTACTAGATGAGGTGAGGTATACAGTCCGGTGACGTAACCGGCGGCTGTCAAGATGGAGGAGAGCATCACGCACACAGAGCCTTTCCCGTTGGTTCCGGCTACATGTATGAAGCGCAGCTCCTTGTGTGGGTCGCCCAACAAGCGCAGCAACTCATTCATACGCTCCAAACCCAGCCAGCTTCCCTGCCGGGTAACACCCTTCAGTAACGCCATAAGCCCTTCCGAATTATCTTCTACGTTCATACAACAGCCACCCTTCTATAATGAGACAGCCCTTTTGCCAAAAAGTCAATGATCAAAAATTCCACAGGAGCCATTAACCCACACTGGAAGATTCGGGTAGCAAGAAGCACATTATATGGCGAGCCGTACAAAACGGAAATCCATAGCGTATTTAGAAACAATCCAAGCACAAACTGGTTAATGACTACCGCAACTATGATACGGGGAACAGTCTGCTTTTTGTGTAAAATCAAGCCGAACACCAAGCCGGTAAGAAAGCTGGTCAGCGTAAAGCCGGGAAAATATGCGCCTATAGGAAACATTATTGCACCAACAAAATCTCCCAACGCGCCCACAATTCCTGCCGGCAGTGGGCCATAAAGAAAGGCAGCCACAAATATGGGAACAAAACTGAATCCAATTTTTAAATTCCAAGCGTTAATGGAGCAAAACCGGGATAGTACAACATGAATAGCCACCGAAATTCCTAGGGTGACTAGCATCTTCGTATTCCATTTTTTCATAACAATTCTCCTTCTGTGTAGTATTATGCCACAAGAGGAGAGTACGTCTCTATTGTGGCAGCGGATGCGGACACGGCAACGCGGAGCTATTACGCTCCTTCGTCCGGCGGCAACTTCCCATCCGCCGGCACTTAACGCACCGTTCCTACTCTGTCATTGTCTTTGGCAAAGGCTTAATTGCTTTGCCGTAATAATTAATAAATTATGCCGCAAGCCATTTTCGCACCAGTAGAAATCTAGAACCACTTGTCCTAGCGTACAAAATTACTGCCCACCATACGGGCCTCTAGTCTTCGACCAATGACAACCGAACTTTTACCCGTCATGGTAAACGGGTGGTTTCGTCCTGTAATTTTGCGGTAATGGCTGCAGTCTCATCCCTTCCTTTCAACAATTTTGCCATAATTTGCCCTCTTTAGCTTAACTGCGCCCGTACACTCCTGTAAATCATAAGAGCTTGCGTTGAGATGTAAGACTTCTTCTTACAACGTCAGCGAATTTTTTTCTTTCCCAC
>CAYWBF010000230.1:0-4876 GCA_964456085.1 uncultured Eubacteriales bacterium | reverse complement strand
CAGCTGGATAGAGCGTCTGGCTACGGACCAGAAGGTCGTGGGTTCAAATCCTGTCACGTACAGATATAAAAACCTCTGTAATCTTATGATTGCAGGGGTTTTGTTTTTTTGACACAAGGGGTTTACATACTAAATGTCTTGAAAAATTTACATATTCTGCTATAATAAGCTTGCACAAAAAGCATAAGGGCGGTAGGCTTGCACCTCCAGAGAAAGGAGGTGAGGCCATGAGCATATACGAGGCTTTATCATTAATGATTAGCTTTGCTACACTCATTGTCTTAATCCTTAGATTTAAGACAAAAAAATAACCGCCCCATCTGCAGTGGTTAGCGGTTATTAAGCGGTTATAAATCGAAAATAATGGCTGCAAGCCTGCCGCCTTTAAAGCGGTCTGTGCAAAAAAGGGAGTGTTATCAGCACTCCTTTTTTTATTGTATTCATATTATACGATTGTTATACAAATAATGCAAGAGGAATTTTAGCCGCACTCGCCTATTCCGGCTTCACATATAACAATTCCAAAAATAATCCACAGAAGCTTCCATAATTATTTTCTATAAATCCTCTAAATTTTAAAATTAGCTACCATCTGCGAAAGCATCTCTGATTGGCTGTTTAGCTGCTGGGCTGCAGAGGCAGTTTCTTCTGAGGTTGAGGAGTTGATTTGTACAACCTCGGAAATTTGATTTATTCCGTTAGCAATTTGAGAAATTCCTTCGGCTTGTTCATTTGCTGCATAATAGATTTTATCAATAATTTCAGATACGGAGTTAGTATCAGAAATTATTTTTTGCAGGGAATGGGCTGTTCCCTGTGCTGTTTTTGTGCCTTCATTGATTTTAGTTATAGTATCCTCGATTAATACTGATGTGTCTTTAGCAGCCTGCAAGCTTCTTCCGGCAAGAGAACGAACCTCCTCCGCTACAACCGCAAAGCCTTTTCCATGCTCTCCGGCTCTTGCGGCTTCAACAGCGGCATTAAGCGCCAAAAGATTGGTCTGAAACGCTATGTCATCAATAACCCTAATAATTTTAGAAATATTATCCGAGGCTTCTTTAATATCATGCATAGAGTGAAGCATTTTCAACATTTCATTATTTCCGTCTTTTGCACTAATAATTGACCTTTGGGACAATTCATTAGCCGCTTTTGCTTCAAGGGCAGATTTCTGAGTTTTATCGTTTATTGCGGTAATAGCTGCATTTAGCTCTTGTAAGGAGCTTGCTTGGGTGCTTGCTCCGCTTGCAATGTCCATAGAGGATTGTGAAATCTGCTTAGCCCCAATAAGAACGTTATTTGAGGAGGTTTTTATTTCCGAGATTGTCATTCTTAATGTACTGCCAATATTATTAATGGATTCCTTAATAAGACTGAACTTGCCCACATAATCCCTAGAAATATTTCTTCGCAAATCACTATCAGCAATAGCTGCAAGTATTTCGTTAATCTCATCTATGTACGAGCCGATGGCTTTAACCATCAAATCCATTGAAACCATCATTTTAGCAAATTCGCCGTTACAGTTATTGTTTATTTGAATGTTAAAGTTTCCCTTTGATATTTCTGTCAATATAACATTGGCTTCTTGAATAGGGTTGTTTACAGAGGCGAGCAGATTATTAAGCCCTTCAGTAATCCTGTTCCATCCACCGTTATATGCTTGTGAATTAACCCTGTTGCTCAAATTACCCTGTATTGCGCCTTCTATAATAACAGACAGGTCTTTGTCCAAGGCGTGTATGGTTTGCTTCAAGGCATTAAACTTCTCGGTAGCTACAATCTTTTTTCCAGGAAACTCTTTTAAAGCCGTATCAAAGCTTCCGCCGCCCAAATCTCCAAAGGCATTAATTATAGATAATGTATCATTAACAGCCGTATCAATGAGATGATTTATCCCTATGGTCAATTCCTTGTACTCGCCCAAAAATTGACTAGCATCTATTCTTACGTCTATGTCTCCTTTGTCGTAGTCGGTTACAAGAGCGTTTATGTTATCAACGAGCTGAGCCACTGTTTTGCTAACAGTCATAACAGAATTTGAAAGTTGTCCCAATTCATCGCTGCTTTTATGCTTAATATTTGAACCCATCTTACCTTCAGCCAAGTCTCTCGCTACACCTTCAATTTCTCTAATTGGGTTAGTTATAGCGTTCGCAAAAAGAATTGACACAATAATACCAATAATTATAGCGACAATAATGAGCACAACTGTAATTATTATTGCATTTATAGTGCCTTGAATAAACTCATTTTCCTCAACGGCAATACCGATGCTCCAATTGTTGATTTCAAGAGGGGCGTAAGCTTGGAGATAGTTTGTTCCTTTGTATCCATATTTAGCAAACCCATGCTCACCAGCTATCATTTTCTTTTCCATTTCAGCACAGGCAGCCAAGTCCTTGTTCGCTTTAGAATCGCTTATAGTATTTTCTCTGTTCTTAATGGCATCGGGATTATAGGAGGCTATGGTGTAGCCCTCTTTATCTAGCATATACACTACGCCTGTTTCGCCAACACTAATATGGTTTGTAATTTCGGTTAAAACTTCTGCATTAACAAAAAAGTATACAACGCCCACAATGCTTGTATTTTTAACGCCGTTCTCCCAAAGTGGTGCTGCTACTGTTAGTACATATTTTCCTACATTATTGTCTAACACCACATCTGATATTATAGTTTCACCCTTTGAAGCTTTTTTAAAATAATCTTGCGACGATACATTAACCTCGCTAAGCATTCCATTGCCCGATAAGTCAACGATGTTTCCAAAAAGAAAATCATATTGCTTAATTTTGTCGTCAATGATTTTACGTTTGTCCTCTAGGGCAATACTTGGATTTGATAATCTTGCAGTTGTACCTGCTTAATTTACAACGGTTTTATATTTTTCCAAGGAATCAACTACAAGCTCAGCCGAGACAGAAGCCACTTCCGACATTGTTTTGTTTAGGGTATCAAATGAGTTTTTGTACATAAGAAATGCAACCGTTGCTCCAACCGAAAGCAAGGATAGTGTTATAAGTAAGCAAATTATCGTCAATATTCTAGTCTTAATACTTTTTTTCATGGTTTTCCCTCCGTTTTAAAATCAGTGGTTAAGGCTATGTAATGAAGCGGTATTTGTGCAATCCAATGGAATCCAACAATTCTACAGCCAGCACAAATATTTGCCCAAAAGATAGAACACCCATAGACTTTTTGTACGGCGCAAAAGGTCTATGGGTGTTTTATTTATTTGGTAAAAAACATGTAAGCAATTTTAAATTTACGGTTTTGTATAACACCGTCCGTCAACATATCTATAACATATATTTTAGCACCTACAGGCAAAACTTCAATAGATTGACGTTGATTGGCAATAATAAGATATAACCGAAATATGCCAGCACATTCCACAAAAATTCTATAAAACCACGAAAATATTAATGAAAATATTATGTCTAGTAATGTTCAAGAGGTAAAATAGTTGTTATAATAAATTTAAGTTTTATATATAAAATAACTATATCATGCCAAAACATTGCCGTATGAGGATGGGGGAGAGGTTATGCCAAGAAAACAGTTGTCTAATCTTGGGCACTTGATGCAATTATTAAATATTTCTGCTAAGGAACTTTCCAAAGCAATTAATATCGACCAAACATCTATCAGCAGATGGAGGACAGGTGTACGCAAGCCGCCGGTTGACATGCCCTACTTTAATGAGATTGTAAATTATTTTATACATAAAAATACCGCCATCGGTGGGGGGTTGGTCGAAGATTTTTTGAGCAGCGTATATTCTGATAAAAATTGCTTCATTAATGAAAGCCCTAAAAAATATATTCGTAATTACATATTAAACATACCCAATGATATGGCAGCTACCTTAGATATGGAGAATTTTCGTGGTAATACTCTAACTAATTTTACTGTGGTTAAGCAAATGGGGGCAGAGGGTAGGTTTAGGATGCTTATTGCCTTGCTGGAGGAAGCTGAACGGATGACGACTCCCCTTGTAATCAAGATATTTGAGGCAGAGCAGTTTGACTGGCTTGCCCGTAACATGCATTATTCGGTTACATTATATCTAAAACTTAAGAGTGTGTTAAATTCAGGTCATCAAGTACAGCTTATTATTCAAGCTAAAGAGAAAGGCCCTAGGAATTTAGATTTGCATCAAATGTTTTTAGAGCTGCTTTTTCATAAAAATTTTCAAATTTATCTTTATTCGTCAAGAACAAATAAATACCATGTATGTAGTATATATACCATTTGTCTAAGAATGGCAATGATTGGGTATTGTTTTGAGAATGATTTTGAAGGAATGAGTAGCTTTATGTTGCGTGACAAGCAGTTCGCAGAGGCTCAGGAAAAGGTTTGGGAACAGTATAAGTATGCGTCGTATTGTGTGGAGATTGCCACAAAGCAGTCTGTGATTGAAGAAAAAATTAATAATATTAAAGCATCAAGTCATATTAGAGGGGGTTATTTTTGCTCGGGAAAGTCGCTTAGTAATGTTACTATGAGCGAGGAGCTATTTAATGAAGTGCTGGAGGAAAATCATCTCAATAAGGATCAAAAAAGGATTTGCTATGAGTTTTACAACTCGCTAAAGGAAAATATCGAAAACGGTGAGCTGGATGATATGAGCGGATTATATTATGTACTGGAAGAAATCAAAGCGCCCCTAACCTATACCACTATAACAAATTATCCGTTGTCAGCTTTAACAGGTAAGCTGGTTCAGATGAGCAGAGCGCAATACCTGCGGCATATTAAGGAAACTGCAGAGATTTTGTTAAAGGATACGCGGTATCGTGTGTTTCTACACCAGACAGTTATACCTACGACTGCTACTGTGTCCTTACCGAAATTTTTATGGCAAAAGAGC
>CAYWBF010000229.1:0-4901 GCA_964456085.1 uncultured Eubacteriales bacterium | reverse complement strand
AGGCGGATTTTTATTTCTGGCAGACAGCGGCAACAAGCGCATCTTAAGCATTAACACAAAAACCCTAGAGGTAGCAGACATTCTCCAAGGAGATTTTGAAACCATACTAGCTGTAGGCAGCATCAAGCAGTCGCAGCTTTTCGCCGCAAACAAGGAAAGCGAAAAAGTAGGCGTATATGAGCTTGACTACAAAACAGGGCAAATTTCCAAGGAGCCTGTTAAGCTTTTATCCGCACAGGAGTCTGGCAAGGACAAGTTCACCCCCTCGGGTCTGGCAGTAAAAAGCCCAACAGTTGCAGTAAGTGAAGCTAATCCGCTTTACATAATCTCTTATGAAAGCGGAAAAATCTACTGTGCAGACCTAACAAATGAACAGCTTACCACCTTTGCTCCAACAACTCCCACACCGTCACTGGATTTCAAGTCGGAGCACGGGGAAGCAATAGCTATCTACTCCCCAACAAACGAAAGAGCCGCCGGCAATGAGCTTGATTTATACGTTGCTCGCAAAGGCGAAATAACCGTACTGGACAACACAAAGCCATATCTACTAAAGGATAGCTTAGAGGGTAACGTAGACAAAATCTCCTTAAGCTTCTCCGAACCCATAAAAAACAAGGGTGATGCCATATCCCTGCTCCTTACAAGGCTGGACGCCCAGTCCAAGGAAGCTGACAAAGACTTAAGCCCATACCCGACCTCTCTTGGAAAATACACCATTGACAAGAACCAGCTAATTTTTAACACAGAGGATTTAAGTCTGCCCGAGGGATTTTTAAAGGGCAGTGAGGACAATAAAAGCTACAGCATAATTTTTGGAAACATAACAGACAAGTTTGATAACAAAATCATAGAAGGCCCATATGAGCTATCCCTTTCCAACAGCGCAATACTACGCCCAACCTTAAAAGAAGCGGCGCTCATCACCTTTAACGGCAAAGCGGCTATAGAGCTATCCTTTGAAACCCAATCGGGCAAAATGTCCACCAACGCCGGAAGCCTTACCATAAGCGAATACTACAACGACTCCCTAAGAAAAACCTTCTCACCACTAGGAGAAGGCACCTCAATAGGTAATAACAAGCTGGTAATAGAATGTGAGGATATTCCATTTGACCTAAGCGGCGGCAATAAATCCTACAAGCTTACAGTAGGAGAATTCTCTGATATTAACGGACTGAAAATGTCGGAAAGCAAGGATTTTCTACTATCCACTGCCACCCTACAAGAAGCCTTCCAAAACCCAATAAACAGCGCCCCTGTTATAGTAGGGGTTACCCCTGCTGGAATTTTTGGAGAAAAGGAAGATAACGAGATATATATTAATACCTCCGGCTTTATGCTAACCTTCTCAACACTTATGAGTAAGGTATCAGAAAGAGGAAAGATTGAATTAATCGACCTAGATAACCCTGCCCAACAGCCTATAGACCTGCTAAAAACTCTCCGTGAGGATAGCGTAAAGTGGGGACACTCCAAGCAAGGTGGAGCCAGCACCCTTTCCGTAGAATTTCCTCCGGGGGTAATAAAACGTGGCACCTCCTACTCCTTGGAAATAGGCGGCTTCAAATCTATCTTCAACAAGGAGATGCAAAGCAAGAGCCTAAGCTTTGTAGTCTCCAAGGAAAGCGACAAAACCCAGCCAAAGCTTGCACGGTTTGATTTTAAAAACAAAGAGGTTGTACCCGTAAGCAGCTTTTTACCTGTTACACTTACAGACCAGTTTACAATTGTATTTGACAAGCCAATGACTGCCGAGGGACAGGTGACGCTGTTTTGTGAGGGAGTTAAGCAGAAGCCGCTTAAAATACTTTCCTGGGAGGACGACTACTCCATGGGCGGGGGCAAAAACTCCAAGCTTAACGTAAGCCTAGAAGGGAATATTTTAGAAAAGGACAAAACCTACACCCTAAAATTTACAGACTTCTCCTCCAACGCCAACCCACCTATATCTCTATACCAAGGCAGCGGCTCTCTCATAATCACTCTTGATGATACAGACAACGACCCTCCAAAACTAAAAACAGTTTTTAAGGACAGCATATCATCACCCTTTGTTTTGGAGTTTGACGAGCCGATTAATGTTTCTGCCGGGAAGCCAGATATAAAAATTTCTCCATCAAATAACGGCGACCCTATACTCCCTGCTCATTTTTGGGATATAGAGAACAAACGTCTAACCCTTACCTTTGACAGCGTGCTTTCTGAGGGTGTGTCCTATACTCTAAGCGCCGAAGGCTTTTCAGATTTAGAGGGCAACGCTGCACAGCCTATTGTTCATACCTTTAAGCCTGTAGCATCTGTTCTGCCAGAGATAATCATAGAAAAAAAGGAAATCATAAATTTACAGGCATCTAGCCAGCCTACGGTAATTTCTGTTAAGCCAGATTTGTCAGAAAAAATTTCCACTGACACAAAGGAGCTGACAATTGAGTTTGACAGAGAAATGCAAAAGCTGGAGGATTACCCTGCTCTCCCTGTAGTTTTGCTGCAGGAAAACAAGGCTCTTGGGCAAATTATTGAACTTACCCCCGAAGGATTTATAAACGGAAAGGAGTATGTTATTCCTATAGCAGCCGCAGGGATTAAAGAAAATACGGAGTATAAGCTTATTGTGGAGGGCTTCAAAAGCGCAATAGGTGACGAAATGCAGGATACCTATGTGGGAGCCGTAAAAACAGACCTACCCGACTTAAGCTCTGACAAAGACATTAAGGAATACAGCTTAGCAAATGAGGAAGAATACGACGACGATACTTCCCAGTCCGTTGAAGTTACGGCTATTAACGAAGAACCGTCAGCTTCAATAGGCGAGGACATGGAGACTATAGACTTAGAAAATGAGGTTAGGTCGGGTGTAGCTGCCATTGAAAGAATATCGTCGGAGGATGATATTAGCGAGGATATACGAGATGCCTCAGCTGAGCCTTCCATATATGAGCTAAAGGAAACCTCCTCGGAAATTGACGATGATGAAGTCATAGGAGTATTTCAAAACAACAGCGCCCCCATTGGCAGCACAACAATTGCTAGTCATTGGGCGTCTCCCTATATGAAAGCAGCCGTAGACAAAAATATTATCTCACCCTCCAAAAGAATGGAGCTTAACCTAGACAAGCCTATTTCTAAAACAGAATATATGGAGCTGCTTAAAAAATCCGTAAAAGGCTACCAAGACATTACAACCGACAGCTTTGAAGGCGACAACGTGCTTACGAGAGAAGAAATGGCGGATATGACAGCAAACGCCCTAGTAGTAAGAGCAAACCTCCTTAAGCTCCCTGAAAAAAAGGGCGAGGAAATGTACGGTGACTTTTCTCAAATAGACGAGAAGTACGCCGGAAGCGTAATGCTCATGTATGAAAACAATATTATGCGAGGCACAGAGGAGCATACCTTTGCACCCAAGGAAAGAGCCACTATTGGCCAGGCGTTGTTGGTTTTATGCGCCTTGAGCGAACTATAAGTTTATAAGGAAATATAAAAAAGAAGCGCCGAGATTTCCCGGCGCTTCTTTTTGTATTTCCCTTATCAACATTTATTAATTTTTTTAGTGCAAGCTGTAACACAATATGTTTGTACACATATTATGCTAGTAAGTGTGGAACTTCATCAAGGAGGTTAACTATGAGAGAAAACTCACACGAAGACTGTCATGAACTAGACTCTAATAATTGTACCGTAGTCGCATACCAAAAAGCAAATGTTTCCGTCCCAGTAACCGTAAAACCCAAGGTTCACGCAGGCGATGTAAATACCTTTTGCTGTGGAGACCCCCATATAAAAAGGTCATCCTACTCCGTAAGGTATAACCATCTAAGTGATTCAAGTGACTCAAGCTGCAGTTTTGTTATTTCCCAAAACATTTGTATTGAGATACCTATCGAATTTACAGCAAAGACTTATGTACAGGACCCACACATAGAGTGTAGAGGGGCATCTATCTAATATACCATTTTATTTATGAAAGGAATTTTACTATGACATTTTTAAAAACACGTCAGCTACTATGTAACGCTGAAGTAGATTATTCAAACACTGAAGTTGATGATAGAATACTTCCATTTGTTATAACCCTAGATGAAGAAAACTCCATATTTTTTCCTGAACCAGGCGAAAATCAAAAATTTTGCTATATTATAACAGCAAAAGGTGAAGATACAGACGACTATGCGGATTTAAGCCACATTGTATTCGGCATCTGCAATAGAATAACAAATGAAGACCTCCTTAATGTAACAGTATCAATCAATGAGCAACCACAGGATGTTGTTATCGGTGAAAACGTGGTAATTCTTAATCCCGACCCACCGACACAATGTTCAGGTTTAAAATTTGATTTTCCACTAAATAAGGTAGATGGAGAAATGGATATATGCTTTGAGTTTGCAGAAGTATATCCTGTTGGCCAAACCAGTGTTTGTCTTTTTGGTGGAGATGTTACTGTAAATGGACAGAGCATCTGCGGCCCAGTTTGCGGCGGAGTAGATTATTGCAATGCTAATTTTTACCAAGAAGCCAACGTATACCTACCTGTTACAGTAAAGCCCTTTGCAACTCCAGGCACTCCAGTTACATTTTGCGATCCAAGCGGCCCTATAATTACACCCGGCCATAACGTTAAAGGTGTAGTTAACGGTGTATGTGAATTTACAGTTATGCAGGGAGTAGCCGTTGAATTCCCAATTACCTTTGGTGCTGATACAACTATTGACCCATACGTAGTTGACTGTTTAACTGCCGCCGGAACTGTTAGAAACTGTACCAACTGCAATGAATCTAAATAGTTAATTATCTATTTAGCAAAACTTTAAAAAGGCGACTAACCACTGTAGGTTAAGCCGCCTTTTTTGTGTGCGTCAAAATGTTTATATTATGCTATACACGTTTCGTCGTTATAT
>CAYWBF010000228.1:0-4918 GCA_964456085.1 uncultured Eubacteriales bacterium | reverse complement strand
CGCTTGTTTTAACAGCGCCCAGTATTTTAATAGAGTAATTCCAAGTAGCGTAACCCAAAGCAGAGGCAAAAATACCTAGGAAAAGGTAGTTAATTATGTATTTAGCGGACACAAACCGCTGCAAGTCCCATCTAAAGCCTAAACCTTTTAGAAAAAAAGACATTGTTACCAGTCCGTAAAAAAATACCCTTCTGGCACTTTTAAAATAATCATAGTTTCTATAGGAGAGCTTTTTCATAACTATAGAATAAAAAGCCCAAGCGATAGTCGCTAAAATGGCAAGCATATCCCCCATTGGGCTAAGCTTTAAAACAAAGCTCCCATTATAAGTGGTAAAAGCAATCCCACAAATGGCCAATATTAAGCCGATAAAAAAGTTTCGCCCCGGTCTTTCTTCCTTTAAAAATAGGTATGAAAACAACCCTACAAAAAAAGGAGAGGCAGAAAGCAGAACACCTACATTTGAAGCTTGGGAATAATTAAGTGCCGTATTTTCAAACAAAAAGTAAAGGGTTACACCGAAAACTCCCGCAGACGCAAAAAGCAGCTCCTCCTTAATACTTGTAAATTTAATAAAGCCAGGTCTTGCTATAAAAAGCGTTACATATGCCAAAGCAAACCTAAAAAATAAAATCTCTATTGGCGAAAACTGTTCCAACAGTATTTTTGTTGAAACAAAGGTAATACCCCAAATAAAAGCGGTAAAAAACGCAAGTCCATGACCAAGAAGTACATTTTTGCTATTCATAAAATAATCTCAACCTTTTTAGAAAAATTCATCAAGCAAAATAAAAAAATTAATTCTATCAAAATCTGTTACACCCAACTTTGATAAAAACAGCTCCATAAAGTCTATACCGAAGTTATACCTTAGGCTTCTGGCGCAAATTCCAATATCGTTATATTTATCAGAAACCCCAGCTGTAGATAAATCGATAAAACCCAGCCGACTGCCGTCAATGATTATGTTAGGCAAGCAGTAATCTCCGTGGGAAAACACAGGAAGAAAATCCCTTGGGGCACTGTAAAGCAGTTTTTCGTATAGCTTTTCGGGAGTGTATGAGGCATATTCCTTTTCAAAATACTGCGCCTTTACCCTATTACTTTTCACCCTTTCTCCGGCCGCCTTAATTAAATAGTCAGTATCCCTAATAACAGTACAGCCCTTTACTTCCTGTAAAAGCGCTAATCCTTCTATAACAATGTCTATAAGAAGCTCTCTTTTATCCTTAAAATATGTGTCGTAGCCCATTATTCCCTTAAGCTCCGTAATTAGAAGAAATTCCTCCTCATCTGATTTTTCATAAACAATAACCTCCGGGACGTTAAGCTTGCCTGCAAGCCAGTTAAGCATATACGCCTCTTGGGCAAGCTCGCCCCGACGGTTACTGATTTTTAAATATAATCCCTTATCCTGCACCTTAAAGGTTTTTGCACAAAACCCAATAGGCGCAGGAATTAGAGTGGCTTCTTTTATTATTTTTGAAATTTGCAAAGGTAGCCTAATATCCTCGTTTATAAAATCACATCCAAATGCTCAATATTAAAAATGCTTCTTCCATTTTATCCTAACAAATACAATATGGCTCAATATACCGCCAAGTGTATTGGCAATTGTAAGGGAAAGAAATACTGCATATATACCAATATCCTTAACAAAGAAATACAAAGCATATAAAGCTGCCATACGAATTACCCAAATTCTCATAGTTTGGATAAATAGGGAAGCCTTATTTAACCCAAGTCCGATTAGCGCCGGCATTTCGTTAAACAGTACAGAAAATCCTACTAAGCCAAAGGCCAGTATCATGTTTCCCTTTTGTGCTATTTCTAAAATTTCCGGTTTAGTTGTGTACAGCCCAATAATGTTATTACCTAGAGTAATAGAAAGGATAAACATAATTATGGAGCTGACTAATCCGACCTTTATGGCAAGATAGGCGTACTTTTTAGCACGCTCTCCCTTGTTGGAGCCGACGTTTATGCTTACGGCAGATATTACGGCGGCGTCAAAGCAGGCTGTAAAGGAGGAGAACATATTGTTTACGTCACCAGAAGCTGATTGTGCGCTTAAGGCTACTTCTCCATAGGAGGCTGTCTCAATCTTCATCAAATAAAAGCTAAGTGCCTTTGTAGAAGAGAGCACCACCGATGCCCAAGAATGCTTCCAGAATTTTTTTATAATGCTTTTGCCTATTTTCAAATCCGAAAGCAACAGCCGCTCCTGGGATTTTTTTAGAAACAGGTCGTAGACGATAAAAATGGAAATAATCGAGTAGGCGCATAAGCCCGACAAGGCTGCCCCTATAATGCCCATTTTTAAAATTACTACATAAACATAAGTAAAGGTCAGCTTAATGGGCACAAAAAGCAACGCTCGTAAAAATGTAATCTCCGGGTGTCCGAACACGTTTTTTATTGAGTTGAAAGCCGATTGTGATGCAATTAAAGGAATACATAGAGTGACTATGCCGTTGTAGATTAGTATTTTTGATTTTATTTCATCGGCAAAGGAAGAAGTCATGACTATTCCTACACCAATGATAATAGGGATTACCAAAACAGCCCCTATAAAGGTAGACGCAATAAGCTGTCCGGCCAGTTTTCGGGCTTTGTCCAGCTCACCGGCACCGTTTGTCTGACCTATAATCGCAGAGCAAGCCACAGAGAAGCCTTGCAGCCCCATTACAAATATGTTTTGCATAGATGACGAATAGGATATTGCTGCGCCAGATACAGCGTTATCATAGTTATAAACAAAAAGGCTGTCTATAATAGGCATTGCCGATTGGATTAAAACCATTAAAATGCCAGGAAGGGAGAGAATAAAGAAGGTTCTTAAGATATTACCCTCTGTTATCATCTTTAGACGTTCTTCCGAGGATTGCTTAAAAAATTTTGTTAGCACTATAATTCCTTCTTTTATAATTTGGCTTTTTTAGCAAGCATAAACGCTTGCTTGATTAATTTTGTTAAATTGCTCTACCGTCCGTTTTTATATCGATTGCACTAAATTATCATACCCAGGTTCAAAAGTCAAACAGCATCAACACTTATTTTATGTAAAATAAATATGACTAATTCTAAAATTTATGTTATAATCTATGGGAAAGCTAATAAATGTGCTGTGCAGAAATAGGCTTTACACCTTATAGCTTATTTTTTCACGCTCTAAAGGGGGAATTTTATGCAAACTTTTTTTTATGTATGCTTTGGTCTTGGCCTTGGCTATGCGGTGCTAAATTTCCTGCTAGGTGAAATTTTTTCCGGCATTGATTTTGATACGGATTTTGACCTAGACGGATTTTTACCCCTTAAGCCTGCACTCATTGCATTATTTTTAGCGGTATTTGGCGGCGTAGGGCTTTTGCTTTACAAAAACAACCCAATAGCTTTTACTGTATCCGTTGCGTCAGTAATTGCATTTTTTGTATCCTTCTGCGTTCAAAAATTTGTCATAGTTCCCTTATACAAGGCTCAAAGCACAAGTGCGGTTGAAATCCAAAGCCTTATCGGCAAAACGGCAACCGTAACTGTGGCTATACCTCAAGGTAAATACGGTAAAATAACCTATAGCGCCGCCGGTAACACATATTCCGCCCCTGCCAAGTCCGAGGACGGCAGTGAAATAAATAAATCAGAAAGGGTTGAGATTATTCATATTGAGAAGAATACCTATTATGTAAAAAAGGTGGGCTAGGGCGTGTTTGAAAACTGATATTTTACATTAGATATAGTCTAACACGGTTCAAGTTGGGCTATATCTAGTAGAAAAATACAGTTTTCAAACATCGCCTAAATAGCTTAACCAATGAACAAAAATATTTTAGGAGGTTTTGTGATGTTAGGATTTTTATTCAGCGAGGGCACTCTCATAATTGTTTTGATTCTTTTTGTTGTATTTCTAGTTATCTTTAGTATATTCGCCCTATGGAAAAAGGTATCTCAAGACAAGGCGTTAGTTGTAACCGGCCTTAAAAAAAGAGTTATTTCCGGCGGCGGCGGACTTGTTGTTCCCATTTTGGAGCGCACAGACAGAATTTCCTTGGAGAATATGAAAATTGAGGTTAAAACCCAAGGAGCTCTTACTGAACAAGGCGTTGACATAATCGCCGACGGCGTTGCCGTTATTAAGGTAAAAAGCGACAAGGAATCTATTTTGGCTGCAGTGGAGCAATTTAACACCGGCAATGAAGCTAAGACAATTAATGTAATAGAGGACATAGCCAAAGACGTACTGGAAGGCAAGCTCCGTGAAATTATTTCTAAGCTTACAGTCGAGGAAATATATAAGGACAGAGAAAAATTTGCTTCCCAGGTACAAGAGGTTGCTGCCCTTGACCTTGCGGAAATGGGTCTTGAAATCAAAGCATTTACAATTAGAGATATTTCCGACGAAAACGGGTATCTTCAAGCTTTAGGTAAAAGACGTATATCTGAGGTTAAGCGTGATGCTCAAATCGCTGAGGCCGAGGCTGCTAAGGAAACTAAGATAAAAACTGCCGAGGCTAACAGACTTGGTGAGGAAGCTAGACTTATTTCCGAAACCTTTATTTCCGAAGCGTCCAAGGAAAAGGAGCTTAAGGTTCAAGGGTACAGAAAGGAACAAGAGGCATCAAAGGCTATTGCCGACCTTGCGTATGAAATAGAAGCCAACAAGGTTAAAAAGGAAGTAACCGAAACCCAAATGCAGGTTGAAATCATCAAGAAGCAAAAGGAAATCGACCTAGCAGAGCAGGAAGCCGTTCGTAGAGAAAAAGAGCTTGACGCTACAGTGCTTAAGCTTGCCGATGCCGATAAATACAGAACTGAAAAAGCGGCAGACGCCGAAAAATATAAAGCCGAGCGTTCCGCAGATGCTTTGAAGTACAAGGAAATCCAAGACGCACAGGCAAGAGCAGAGGCGAGTAGGGGAGAA
>CAYWBF010000227.1:0-4942 GCA_964456085.1 uncultured Eubacteriales bacterium | reverse complement strand
GAGAGATAGCACAATATAAAAATGCCAGTGATGCCGGACTATCTTTTAGAGGCACATATAAGGGGCGTATGGGGTATGCCTATACAGAGAGCTTTGATGAGGACAGCTTAAGGCTTATGATTAAAAATGCCGCTGAAAACGCAGAAATTATTGAAACGGACTACGAGGAAGCACTTTATTCCGGGGATTCGGATTATGAGGTAGTCAACACCTACAGCGAAGCGCTGGCAAAAATCTCCCCCGAGGAAAAAATAGAAGCGGCAAAGGAAATGGAGCGTACTGCACTAAGCCTTGATAAAAGAGTAGTGCAGGCAGACAATACCTCCCTATCCTACGGCGAGGGAGAAACCTTTATCGCCAATAGTCTTGGACTAAACTTACACAGCAAAAAAAATTTCTGCTACGCATTTATATATTTAAGAGCAGCACAAGGCGACAAAACCAAGATAGGCTACGATACATGGTTTGGGAATGACTTTTCAGAGTTTAAAAGGAGCATTGGCGACTTATGCAAAAACGCCGTAGACCACGCCATAAATCAGCTAGACGCCAAGTCAATCCCCTCCCAAAAAATGGGAGTAATATTTGACAACAAGGCAGCAAGTGCCATACTTAGTAACTTCGTTTGTATTTTTTACGCAGAGCGTGCCCAAAAGGGGCTTTCGCTTCTAAAAGGAAAGCTTGGAGAAAAAATCGCATCTGACGTAATCACCATAAAGGACGACGCCATCTACAAAGACAGTCCGTGTAACGTTGCCTTTGATTGTGAGGGAGTTAAGGCTGTAAATAAGACGGTAATGGAAAAGGGTGTGCTTAAGACACTTCTCTATAACCTTAAATCGGCAAAAAAGGACAAAGTGAAATCCTTAGGAAACGGCTTCAAAGGCTCCTATAAGTCCTCCATTGAAACCTCCTGCACAAATTTTTACATTATTCCGTCGAAAGAATCACAAAAAAATTTATTGCAAAAAATGCAAAACGGTATTATTATTACTCAATTAACAGGTTTTCACTCTGGCACAAGCCTTGTGTCAGGCGACTTTTCTCTGCCTGCCAGCGGATTTTTGGTGGAGGACGGAGTAAAAACCAAAGCTGTGGAACAAATTGTTGTTTCCGGGAATTTTTATGAGCTGTTAGCCAATATTAAAGAAGTGGGAAGTGACCTTTATTTTGATTATCCTGACTGCATCGGCTCCCCTTCCCTGTACGCAGGAGAAATGAGTGTTTCCGGAAGCTGATTTTATGAGCCAAAACAGGCTCTAAGGAAGGAATGAAGGAATGTTTCTTTTAAATGTTAGTACAATACTGCTGCTTTTGTCCGTTGTACTTAATATTGCCCTTGTAATTATGCTTTACAAAAAAAAGCCTTCTGCCGCACCCAGTCAGGAGGAGCTTAGAAGTATTTTCGACGCAGGAGCGGAGGCAGGTGAAATCGACGAGGCCGAATTTGAAATGATTAACAACATTTTTGAGTTCGACGATAAAACTGCCGGAGACATTGTAATACACCGTACCGACCTTGTAGCCGTTTCCGTTAACGCAACCTTTGAAAAAATTGTAGACGTGTTTACAACGGAGAAGTATTCCCGTATTCCCGTTTACGAAGAAAATATCGATAATATTGTAGGTATTCTCTACATAAAGGACATAATATCTTATTTGGCAAGTGCTAAGTCCACTAAGACCTTTGATGTCAAGGCTATTATGCGAAAGCCTTACTTTGTTCCTTTTTCCAAAAAAACAAACGAGCTGTTTAAGGAAATGAAGAAGAACAAGGTACATTTGACGGTGGTTTTGGACGAATACGGCGGAACAGTGGGCATTGTTACAATGGAGGACTTAATCGAGGAGGTTCTGGGTAATATCCTAGACGAGCATGACGAGGAGGAAATCCCCGAAATCAAGAAGCTGGACGAGAACACCTATGAAATAAGCGGAATGGCCAGCCTAACTCTTGTCAGCGAAATACTTGAGGCCAAGCTCCCTGTGGACGAGTACGACACCCTTAGCGGTTTCTTAATAGGTCAGCTGGGGCATATACCCGAGGACATCGAAAAGCCGGAGATTGAATTTGAAGGCATTTTGTTTAAGGTGGACAGCGTTAAGGAAAAGAGAATTAAATCAACTATTGTTTGCAGAGTTTAAAGGTAGGTATATATGTATATTTTAGCAATTGCTGTAAACATTGTGCTTATAGCAATAGACCAGCTTACAAAACATCTGGCGGTTACCCGTCTAAAGCCTTTGGAAACTGTCCCTTTAATAAAAGGGGTGTTTAGTCTAACCTTTGTAGAGAACAGAGGGGCGGCCTTTGGTATTTTGCAGGGAGCCAGATGGTTTTTTGTGATTTTGACTTTAATTGTTTTGGCTGGCTTAGTTTACTATTATGTGAAGCTGCCTAAAACCAAGGTTTACGGTTACGTTCGTGGGGCTTTGGTTTTAATTTGTGCCGGGGCTATCGGAAATTTTATTGACAGATTTTTTAACGGCTACGTTATTGACTTCCTTCATGCAACCTTTATTGAATTTCCTGTTTTTAATATGGCTGATATTTATGTGGTGGTTGGAACTGCTCTTTTATTTTTCCTTCTGTTATTTTTTATTAAGGATGAGAAGGAGAAGAGTTAGTTGAGGTTAATATTTGATAATCCCCAAGTCATGCGGCTGGATGTATTTTTAACCACTGCCCAGCCAGCGCTTACAAGGAGTACCGCCCAAAGGCTCATTGAGGAGGGCATCGCTCTTGTTAACGGAAAAGCTGCTAAGGCTGGACTTAAGCTTAAGCAAGACGATGTGGTGGAGGTAGTTATTCCCGAGCCTAGAGAGCTTGAGGTTTTGCCGGAGGATATTCCTCTGGATATATTTTATGAGGACAGCGATTTGATTGTGGTTAACAAGCCACAGGGCATGGTAGTTCACCCTTCCCATGGGCATTACAACGGTACTCTAGTAAACGCCCTGCTATATCACTGTAAGGGTCAGCTTTCGGATATAAATGGGGTACTTCGCCCGGGGATTGTCCATAGAATTGATAAGGATACCTCGGGGTTATTGGTTGCGGCAAAGAATATGGAGGCTCACTTATCCCTTGCGGCTCAGCTTGCTAAACACTCCATGACTAGGCGATACCTAGCTGTAGTATACAATGGCTTTAAGGAAACCAGCGGAACAATCGACCTACCCATTGGCAGAGCAATCACTGACAGAAAAAAAATGGCTGTTAATCCAAGGAACGGCAAACGGGCTGTAACCCATTATACTGTTTTGGAACAGCTTGGGCGTTTTACTTTAATAGAAGCAAGGCTTGAAACAGGCCGAACTCACCAAATTAGGGTTCATATGACGCACATAGGCAACCCACTTCTTGGGGACACCACCTACGGCACTCAAAAAAATACTTACGATTTAAAAGGACAGGCACTACATGCTAAAACCTTAGGGTTTATACACCCTACTTCAAAGGAGTATTTGGAATTTAACGCCGAGCCGCCCCAATATTTTGTTGAGCTATTAGAAGAATTAAGAAACAAAGTTTAAATATAAGCCGAGCATAGAAAAAAGCAGCGAATTTATAAATTTTATAAATCCGCTGCTTTTTTTGTTGCAATGCCCTTTGAACGAAAAAAATCAACCACATAACTGTCCCACTGCTCGTCTATGGTTTTGTCAAGGGAGAAGCTTTTGTGGGTTATACCGTTTGTAATAGATATTCCTCCGCTATCAAAATTTATATTTATAGTGAGGGCAGCCGCATTTGGGTGAAATGCCTCTACCTCCTCCTTTGGCAGAGAAAAAATAATTTTTATTTGTGTTGGCTTTGCCTCGCCCTTAATGATATTAAAGGTGTAAGGACGTATTTTTTGCCATAGATGAAAGGCTATGGACTCTTTGTTGGACAAATCCTGGCAGTCTATTTCAAACTTTGTAAAGGAGTGTATTTGAACCCCCCTCACCTCCAGCCCGTCAAAGGTGTCCTTAGCCAAAAGCTGATTCATAAAGCCTTTTACATCGTCACTATGTATTGTTAGAGCAATCATTTGCGTTCTCCATCTTAATTTTAATTTTTATAGCATAGTTCCTTACAAAAAAATCTTCTTAATCCCCAGTAAGCAATGTATAAATTATAACATATGACCGTTTTTTTGCAAATGTTGTTGAAAATTTTTTGATTTTGTGCAAAAATACTCTTGACAGCTATATGATTGTTACAAAATTAGTATCTCACATTTTTAGAATCCCACACGGTTCAAGTAGGTTTCTGAAAATGTATAGAGACACTTATTTCTGAACAATCCCTATGATTATGCTAGATCTGTACGGATTTAATAATTTCTCGAGGTAAATACTATGGACGAAAATTTTAGCATTGCACTAAGTAAGTTACTTAAGAATTACAGATTTTCTCACGGCATGACTATACGTGAGTTTGCAGAAAAGCTTCGGATAAGTCATACCTATCTTAGCAAGCTGGAAGCCGGAAAAGACCCAAGAACCGGCAACCCCATTTCCCCCACCATTGAAACCTTAACAAAAGTTTCCGATGGCATGGGCATAACCTTAAAAAAACTCCTAGAATCCTGCGGCTACGAACAATCGTCCCATGGACTTGTACGAGTCCGAAGCTTCGACCCCTCCGACCTTAACTTTTATGTTGCAACTCTCATGGAAAGCCTAAAAGACAGCAACATAACTTACAACGGCAAAATCGTAACCGACTCTGACCTTAAGGTTATTGAAGATATTTTAAATATTGGCATGGATATTATTAATAAAAAAAATTAATAATTCCGTGTTCGTATGAAATCAAAGCTTCTTTTTGTACATCTTTTCCAAAGGACAAAGCGAAATGAAAAATTTAATCCTTCAAATCTATAACAACCTTTATGACAATTACGGCGACCTTAACTGGTGGCCGGCTGGCTCACCTTATGAGGTAATGGTC
>CAYWBF010000226.1:0-4962 GCA_964456085.1 uncultured Eubacteriales bacterium | reverse complement strand
TGCATAATTGTTACGATTCTGTTAAGATACTTTTGTCAAATATTAATTTGTTAATTATTTGTTTAAAAATTAATGATTTTTATGAAAGATTTTAATGAAAGGATTGAATCAATATGCGAAAGTTTTTAAGCGCATTTACTGTGGTTTTGCTATTTGTAGTAATTTTTTCCGGTACAGTAAGTGCATTAGAGGCTAACTCATCGGGTCTTGTCACGGTTAGATTAACAATCAATGATATACCAAAGAATCATAAAACAAAGGAAGTAACCGTTGGTGAATTTTTGCATTCTCTACGAATAGTTCTTAAGGATGACGAGTACGTAAACGTTCCTTTGGACACAAAAATCACTTCCGGCCTTAGAATCGAAATCACAAATGAGCCGCCTGTAGAGGAAGATCAAGCAGAGCCAAACAGTATTACCTATAAATCTGCTGACCAGCCAGCCCAAGCACCCCCTACAAGCACTCCGACAAAAACCGAAAAATATGAACTAATTGTTACAAAATCACCTATACTATTTGAACGCGAAGTTGTGCTAACAGATAGCTTAGGTCTTGACGAGGAAGCTATAGCCCAGGAGGGTATTTTGGGCGAGGTAGAAACCACTATTAAGGTTGGTTATACCGACGGGGTTGAAACCTCTAGGACTGTTGTATCCGAAAAAATACTTAAAGAGCCTATAAACGAGGTTATTGCAAGAGGTGCGCTGGCTTCTACTCCTCAGCCTAAGCATCTTATTGAACCTCCTGTAATCGAAGGCTTTGACGAGCTTGGACTTCTAAGAGATGAGGTAGATAGCAAGCTTGTTTTTGCAAAAGAGCTTTCCATGACTGCTACTGCTTTTACAGCAGGTTTTGAAAGCACCGGCAAGCGCCCCGGTGATAAGCATTACGGTGTTACCAAATCCGGCCTTAACGTTGGCAAGGGCGTTGTAGCTGTTGACCCAAGAGTTATTCCTCTTGGAACATGGCTTTATGTTGAAGGCTACGGATATTCCATAGCTGCCGATACAGGCAGCGGCGTAAAGGGCAACAGTATCGATCTTTATTACGAAAGCGTTGACGATGCAAAATCCTTTGGTCGTAAGAAAATTAAGGTTTATGTTTTAGCAAAGGAATAACTTTATAAGAAATATTATCATGCTATCTCAAAAATTTTTGGGATAGCTTTTTTTGTGTGGTTTTTTCAGGTTAAATTCTATTATTGTTATGCAAACTCTTAATAAAATGTATGGACTATGCTATACTGTTTTGTATTATTGTAAATAGGGGTGCTTATGATGAAAACTAAAGATTTTGACAGGCAGGTTTTGAAATATCTGCTTTTGGCCGCTGGGCTTGTTTTGCTCATTATTTATTTTACCAATGTTTTGGGGGCTGCAATGAGCATTTGGAAAATTGTTAAGCCGCTTGTTATTGGCTTAGCCATTGCTTATGTATTGAATATTTTGATTAAAAGGATTGAGGGCATTTATTTTCCTAACACAAAGGACAAGTTTATCAATAAGTCTCGGCGTCCGGTTAGCTTGCTTTTGTCTATAATCGTTATTATTTTAGTTTTGGTGGTTATTATTAATATCGTTTTGCCGCAAGTATTAAATACTTTTAGTTCTGTAGCAGCTGGTTTTCCAACGCTAATTGAAAATATTAATCAATGGATTATGGCTAATCAAGAGCATTTTCCTGTGGTTGCCGAAAAAATCGGTCGGATAAACATTGATTGGGAGAGTATTGTAAAGAATATTGCCGGATATGCAACAAACGGTATAAGCAGTATGTTTAATTCTTCTATTAAAATGATTTCCATTTTTACTTCTGGATTGTTTGATTTATTTGTTTCTGTTGCCTTTGCTATTTATCTGCTTATCGGGAAGGAAAGACTGCTCGGTCAGCTTGGACGACTGCAACAGGCTTTTATGAAAAGGGAGCATGCCGCTTGGCTAAACCGTGTACTTGCAGTTGCAAACGAGTGCTTTTCTAGCTACATAGTTGGTCAATGCACAGAAGCCGCTATATTGGGGGCGCTGTGTGGTGTGGGTATGCGGATATTTGGATTTCCCTATGCGGCTACTATTGGTGTTTTTATTGGGTCAACAGCTCTTATACCTATGCTTGGTGCATATATTGGGGCCGGAGTTGGGGTGTTTTTAATTTTTATGGTAGACCCCGTAAAAGCGATTTGGTTTTTGGTTTATATTGTTGTGCTTCAGCAACTTGAAAATAATCTTATTTATCCTCGTGTGGTGGGTACGTCTATTGGGCTTCCGGGTATATGGGTGCTTGTTTCTGTTGTTATTGGCGGTGGACTTGGGGGTATTATTGGAATGGTGCTTGGTGTGCCCATTGCGGCTACTTTTTATAAATTGCTGCAGGCAGCTACTAGGGAACGATTGTTGGTTAAAAGTTAAATTTGTTTTTTGCTCTGCTAAATTGGTAGAAATACGGGGGAAGCTGAGGCGAGGAGGTTCATAGCCGTAAAGGCTTTTTTTAAAGGCAATGGGCGCAAATAAATTCCCCCCCTCACCCAACGGGCGTGTAAAGATTTTTTCGGGAGTGTAAAGATTTTTCTGTAAATAAAATCCACCATGGAAATTTCGGCAATGTCCTAAATTAAATGGTAGAGAACTTCCCTATCATTTAATTTAGGACATTGCCTTATTTCGCCTACCTTGCCTTCGGCGTTGGTGGTTTTTATTACGTTTCCGTTTTTGTCATATATTGTTATATCCAACAAAAAACAACATTCGTCTTGTCTTAGAGTCAGCTTAGGTATATTAATAATAATCAATTTTTACACCTCATATTATTTCATATGCAACTGGTTGATTATACTCATCAATATTGCATCCTAACCACAATTGTTGCGCTGCCCTTATTTTATGAAACCTTATAGTTACAAGTTTATTGCTACAACTACATATAAAACAAAAAATATTTTTTGATTCTTTACTTTTTACTCCCCTTATCCAAGCTTTAATAATTGTTAAAGCAAATGGAGTTATGTCGGATGCAAAAAGACCTGTGTCGTCTATATATTGATTAATTAATGTTTCATTCATATCAACTTCGAAAGCAATCTTATCAGGATTATTTTTTAAAAATTTTTTTAATTTAACCTTATTTATTTCTTTTGAGTATTGTGAAATAAAAACACAATCATTCATATATACTATATTCGGAAATAGCAATTCTTGTAAATTAGTGTTAGTAATTTTGATTTGTTTTTCTTTTTTCTTGTATGCCTTATCTAATAAGTTTCTCATTGCTTTATTGTAAACCATAATTTTATTCTCCTAATATGTTTTGAACCCTACCCCGAAAAGTAGACACTACTAAAAAATATGTAACAATCAAAAGTAGACACCAGCAAAAACAAAAATCCCAAATGGTAGACACGAAGTATAATAAAGTCACATTCGTGCCGATAAATGGGATAGAGAGGGGTACTTTTGATATGACACATGGAGGGAAGCGTCCCGGGGCGGGACGAAAACGCAAAATAATTGCATCGACAGAAGAAATAAATCCACCGATAAACGAAAAAGTGGTGAAACGTGGCGCATTTACGACAGAGCAGATAGAAAAACTAAAAGCGTCGCCCCATATTCGGCACGTTACAGATAAAACAATCTCATACACAATAGACTTCAAGGAGTATTTTTGGAAGCGTTACAACGAAGGAATCACTCCTCCGCAGATATTCATGGAATCTGGTCTTGACCTTGACATAATCGGCGACACACGAATTTACGGCTTGCTTTCCTCACTTCGTAAAACCAAAGAACGTGGCGAGGAGTTTACGGACGGACGAGAGCCAACAAGTCATCAAATTACTGAGGAAGAGCCGGAACCGTGGCCAAAACCGCCAAGATTGCCACCCTACAAGAAACTCGTTGGTGGCACACTGGACGAAACGGAAGTCCGAAAGTTGCTTCATCAAGTGGCGTATCTCACACAAGAACTGGAATTTGTAAAAAAAATTATCTCGCTGGGCAAGGGAGGCGGGTCGAAATGATGTTGACCGACAAAGCCTCCGTCAAGTTTGAGGTAATCCGTGAAATGACCGAGCGTGATAATAATGTTCTTAACATAAAATGCCTGTGTGAAACAGCCGGGGTTTCCAGATGAGGGTACTATAAATGGCTTGCAAATGAGAAAAGACGTGGGGAAATCGAAGAGCGAGATAAAGCCGCTTTTGCGCTAATCCTTGCTGCCTTTCGTTTTCGTGGCTATGACAAGGGTGCAGCTGGCATCCATATGCGACTTCTTCACGGTAAACCGCCGGTTACGATGAACGTCAAGAAAGTTCGCCGTTTAATGCGGAAATATAGTCTTTATTGCCCGATTCGCTAAGCCAATCCATACCGAAGAATGGCTAAAGCTATGCAAACAAGCCATGTTGCACCAAATTTGCTAAACCGAAAATTTCGTGCATACGGTGCAAGGGCAATACTGCTCACTGACATAACCTACATTCCGAGAGGCGAGGGTAAGTACAGCTATCTTTCGGTCATAATGGACGCTTTTACCAAAGAAATATTGGCTCACGTTGTAAGCCCATCTTTGGTGGTGGATTTCGTGCTTATGAGCGTTCAAATTCTGATGGGCAAGCACGGAAAAGAGCTAAAAACTACGGTTTTAATACATTCCGACCAAGGTTGCCACTATACAAGCCACGATTTCCGTGATATTTTTGATAATAAAGAGCTTCGCCAATCTATGTCGCGAAAGGGTAATTGTTGGGATAACGCTCCGCAAGAGAGCTTATTTGGACATATGAAGGACGAAATTCACATAAACCCCAGTGACCGCCACGCTGATATTGCTAAAAAGATTGATGATTGGGTAGATTATTACAACAACGACCGTTACCAGTGGGACTGAAAAAGCTTTCGCCCACTGAATACTACGGCTGGGTCGAACATGGAGTTTGGCCTCTTGGGGGCTCTGCCCCCAACCCCC
>CAYWBF010000225.1:0-4969 GCA_964456085.1 uncultured Eubacteriales bacterium | reverse complement strand
TCCTTCCAATTAACCGGTTTTTCCCCTAAATACGGCTTAAAGCCAAACTCCTTATAAATATTAAGCGCCTTGTAGCTCCATGTTTCGGAGGTTAGATATATATAACTGTCATAGCCAAGCTCGTTATAAATATCCAAAAGCTTTGTTAGTAACGCCTTGGCTAAGCCTAAGCCTTGATATTTTTGAGAAACCATAACCCAGTGTATTCTTTGAAGTGTTTTGCCAAAGTGCTCGCCTCTCCATATAGAAGCTGTTGCGGCGGCTTCCCCCGAGGGGGATATGATGAATACACATTTTTGTGCCAGCTCATGGGGGTAGGGCAAAAACTCCTCCCTAAAAACCTTTTCTACCTCGTCCAGATTGTCTAAGGGCCCAACCTCATGGACTAAACGACACCAGTCCGCTTCCATTCCGGGCTTGTATGTACAAAAGGTAAATCCCCTAGGCAATTTGTACTGTGGATATATATGGGTGTCATTCTTTTCCATAAGGACGCTTATATAGGGTATGCTTCTGTCTTGCATTAACTCACCTCGTATTTTTTATAGCCTTGACAAATCTTTCTGTTATTAAATGTGGTCGGGTAATTGCACCGCCTATTACCACTGACCATGCCCCAGCCTCATAAGCTGTCAAAAGCTGCTCAACTGTCCAAATGCCACCTTCTGCAATAATTGGTGCTGATATGTGCTGCTTAAGCTTATTTATCATTTCCACGAAGCCTACCCCTTTGGAATAATCTGTATATCCGCACAAGGTAGTACCTATCATATCAAAGCCAATCTTCTCCGCAAATATTCCTTCCTCTGCTGTAGAGCAGTCTGCCATAAAGAGCTGGTTGGGATATTTTTCTCGGACAGAGTTAAAGCTTTGCTCCAAGGTAAGTCCGCCCGGCCGAGTACGGTTTGTTGCATCAATGGCTATAATTTCACAGCCACAGCCGACTAATGCGTCAACCTCTTTCATTGTGGGGGTAATATATACGTCGGAGTCTGGGTACTCCTCTTTTATTATACCAATTAAGGGAAGGGTGACCTTCTTTTTTATTTCTGTAATATCCGCGACAGTATTTGCCCTAATACCACAGGCACCCCCCATTAAAGCTGCACAAGCCATTTTTTGCATAATCTCCGAGGAGTATAGTGGTTCATCTTTAAAGGCTTGACAGGAAACGATAAGTCCTTCTTGAATCTGCTCCATTATTTTGTCCTTCATAAAATCTTCCTTTCGAATTATAGCAATTATCCCTTTACAGCACCGGCATTCAGCCCTTGAACCAAATATTTTTGTATTATGCCGAAAAGCAGTACAGGTGGAACAAGAGAAATAACACTTCCTGCCGCAAGAGCGGTGTAGTTAATATCATACTGACCACGCATATAGCTAAGACCTACAGGTATAGTAAAAAGCTGATTGGAGTTAATAAACATAAGAGAAAACAAAAACTCGTTCCAGCAGCCAATAAAGGTAAAGGCAGAGATAGCAACAATCCCGGGAACCAAAAGTGGCAGTACAACCTGTAATAGCACCTGAAACTGGTTACAGCCGTCTATTCTGGCGGCTTCCTCTATTTCCACAGGCACACCGCTCATAAAGCCTTTCATAAGCACCGCATTAAAAGGAAGCTGAAAGGTGATATATGTAAGTACAAGAGAAGCGTGTGTGTTCATAAGGTGCAGATTCTTCATAAATACGGCAAGGGGAATAAGGAGCATAGCCGTAGGTATGAATTGGGTACACAGAAGTATAAGCATAAACATCTTTTTGCCCACAAACTTAAAACGGGTAAGACCATAGGCAATCATTACGGAAAAAATCAAAACGAAGGCTACGGTTATTATGCTTACGATAAAGCTGTTTCTAAAAAATATGGAAAAGCCTATGTTTTTCCACGTAGAAATAAAATTATCCAATGTAGCTGGTGAAGGCCAGTATTTTATGGGGAACTTCATTACATCGCCCTCAAGCTTAAGGGAGGTAACCACCGCCCAGTAAAAGGGAATCAATATAAATATAAATATGGGTATTAATAATAGCAAAACACCGTTTTTCTTTAAGCCTTTCATGCTAAAGCCTCCTATTCCTCGTTCATTCCGCCAACCTTCATGTATATCATTGCAAACACCATAAGAATCAAAAAGCTGTAAATGGACAGCGTAGCGCCGTAGCTGTAGTTGCTGGTTTTTATGGCTTGGTCAACAATGTACATGCTAAGTGTTGTGGTTTCTCCGGCAGGGCCGCCGCCGGTAAGGTTGTAGATTAAATCCACCGAGTTAAATTCCCAGACAGAGCGTAGTAGTGTAGTAACCAATATTGTGTCCTTTATACTGGGAACGGTCACGCTGGTAAAACATTCCCAAGAGCTTGCCCCGTCTATTTTTGCTGACTCGTAAAGCTCACCAGGGATACTTTGCAGTGCAGCCAGCAGGCTTATTGTAAAAAAGGGCAGCCCACGCCAAAGCTCCGCTATGGATATTGACACAAATACTGTATTTACGTTAGCTACCCAAGCGATTTTGCTTTTAATAAGCCCGAGCTTAAGAAGAATGTCGTTTAGTACACCTATATGCTCATTAAAAAGCAGCGACCATAGTATAGCTGTAAGCACACCGGAAACCGCCCATGGAATAAAAGCCAGTGTGCGGCTTATGCCACGCCCCTTAAAGGACTTATTAAGCAGCAGGGCGAGTATCATTCCAAAAATTAGCTGCAACGACACCTGTAAAATTACCCATTTAACCGACGTACCCAAAAATCTGTAAAAATTTGAATCGGCTAAGACGTTGATGTAATTGTCAAATAATACAAAGCGGGTCATTTTTGGGCGGGAGGGGCTATAAAACATAAAGCTGTAGTATAAAACCTGGAGCAGCGGAAAAAACATAAACACCGATATGAAAAACACCCCCGGTGCTATAAAAATGTATGGCAGTTTACTTTTTCCCTTCATAGAGACAGCCTCCTTGATCATAAATTCTTTTCTTGATAAATCATACACCCTATTAATTTAAAGTGGTACACAATATATTTTTAAAATGTTTAATATATTTTGAAGTTTGCTACTTTGCCTTGTGGAGCTTTGATAATATATGCTAAATTATCCATGTATTCAGAAATGTTGAGCCTTGGAGGAAATGTTTATGAAAAAATTTTTTATAAAAGGGCGGTACAGTATAAGGGAAGGCATGATTTTGTTTGTAGCGGTTTTAATGATTTTGTTTTTTGGTGTTACCATTTTTACCTTTGCTTTTGTGGGGCGCAGGGAGGTAAGTAAGGTAATAGAGGCAGGAAATCTGAATATTACCGAGCAGACAAAGAAGCTTTTAGACGACAGGCTTCTTTCTCTGTTTGAGCAGGTTGTGGTGTTTTCCGGGAGCTACAATTTAATGAATATAATGAGCAACCTACCCAGCAGCAAGCCTCTTGACCCAATGATGTACGTTAAAATAAACGCCGAGCTGGAAAATTTGTATATCTCAAATATTTCCATGGTCAGCTCTATGTGCCTGTATCTTAACGACGGAGATGTAGTTTATTACAAAGGACCGGGAGTTTTAAACAACTATAACTTTGACTTTGACTCATGGTATGAGCGGTACGGCGCAACGGAGTTTCATTGGCTTAACATAGCGGAAAGCAATACCCTCAAATCTCCACATGAGTCCGCAAAAACAGCCGTGCTGTTTCGTTTGATTGGCAGACCGGGTTATAAGCTTAACGGAATCATTCTTATTAATCTTAAGGAGGATTACTTTAATAACATATTTGTACAGTCACAGGCTTACGAAAGCAGTTATTTTGCTATAGTGGACAAGGACGGAAGGGCATACTTTAATGCTTCTCACCCAAGCTATGCTATGGAAGAAGCGCTTATTAATAAGATTTCCGAAAGTGATGGTAAGGGTGCCTTTCGCCATACACTTGACAATAAAAAGAAGTTATACATCTCCTTTGACAGCATAAACCTAAGCAAATGGAAGCTTGTACTAATCACCCCACAGGAGGAGGTGTTCTCCTCTTTAAACATAACTACGGATTTAATGGTCATTTGGGCAGTGGTAATCGTAGGCGTGGGAATGTTTGTTGCAATGGCCTTCTCAAAAAGAATCATCAATCCTATTTTAATGCTGGTTGAAAAGGTTAAGGAGGTTGAAAATGGCGATTTGGACGTAGAGTTTGATATACGACCACGAAATGAAATTCATATGCTTAATGAAGGTATAGGATTTTTGCTGCTGCGTATAAAAAAGCTTATTGAAAATTTAAAGGAAGAGGCGGCTCGTAAAAAAAATGCTGAGCTATCCTTACTTCAAGCGCAAATAAATCCTCACTTCTTGTACAACACCTTATATACCATAAAGCAGTTTTGCGATGCCAACGAGCCGGAGAACGCTTCCATAATGATTGGTAACCTAGCAGACTTTTACCGTATAGGCATAAGCAGAGGCAAGGAGCTTATTACTATAAGAGAGGAAATAAAGCACATAGAAAGCTACTTAGCCATTCAAACGGTAAGAAACGAGAATTTTTTTGACTTCAAAATAGACATTGACCCGGACATTCAAGAAAATAAGATTTTGAAGCTGACACTTCAACCAATAATCGAAAATGCAATTTATCACGGGCTTAAGCCGCTACGGGATTATGGGAGCATTACTGTTACTGGGAGAAGGGAAGGGGAGAGAATTGCTATACGGGTAAGAGATACAGGGGTCGGAATTTATGAGGAGCAGCTTAACAAAATAAGAGACATAATATGCCGCAAGGACGGTGAAGCTCCAAAGGACACTACAATAAGCTACGGTCTTAGAAATGTTAACGACCGTCTTAGAATACATTTTGGGGAAAACAGCGGACTTGCTATTGACAGCGTTGAAGATGAGTACACAGAAATAACGGTGTTTTTGCCGGAGGATAGGAGTGGGGTAAATGATAAAAATTCTACTGATTGATGATGATGCTATTGTTT
>CAYWBF010000224.1:0-4979 GCA_964456085.1 uncultured Eubacteriales bacterium | reverse complement strand
AAGGAGTTATTTGAAAAATAGTGGTAGATTGCCTTTGCAATCTATAAGGAATGAACGTTATGAGTAAGATTCAGTTGCTAGACAATAGCTTAATAAATAAAATCGCCGCGGGTGAGGTTGTGGAGCGTCCTGCCTCTGTAGTAAAGGAGCTTGTGGAAAACGCCATTGACGCTGGTGCTACAAAGGTAGCTGTTGAAATAAAGGAGGGCGGTATTTTATCCATCAGAATTACGGACAACGGTAGGGGTATCGAGAGTGAGCAGGTAAAGTCAGCCTTCCTAAGACATGAAACAAGAAAGATCCTAACTCTTGAGGTTTTGGAGGGGGTATTGACCCTTGGCTTTAGAGGGGAGGCTCTTTCTTCTATTTCCTCTGTTTCACAGGTAGAGATGTTCACAAAAACCGCCTTTGAGCCTTCCGGCACAAGAATTGAGCTTGATGGTGGGAATGTGGTTAGCTTTGGTGCTGTTGGCTGCGTGGAAGGTACTACAATTATTGTAAAGAACTTGTTTTTCAATACTCCGGCAAGGAAAAAATTTCTTAAAAAGGCTGCAGTTGAGGGTGGATATATAACTGACATTATGAATAAGCTTGCTCTTGGCAGACCTGATGTGGAGTTTACCTATATAAGCAACGGAAAGGAAGCTCTGCGGACTAAGGGAAACAACGACCTAAAAGCTGTAATCACACAAATTTACGGCAAGGAGGTCGGCGGCAACCTGTTACTGGTAGAAGCTCAACAGCATGGTTTGCAGCTTAACGGTTATATTGGCAAGCCGGAAATTTACAGAGCAAACAGAACCCATGAAAATACTTTTTTAAATAGCAGATATATAAAGTGTGATATAGTGCGCTCTGCCTGTGAGGAAGCCTTTTGGCAGAGAATTCCGCTGTCAAAATTTCCTTTTTTTGTTTTAAACCTGCAGGTTGACCCAAGATGGGTTGACGTTAACGTTCACCCAACGAAGCTAGAGGTTCGCTTCGCCGAGGAGAGCGAAATTTTTGAATTTGTAAAAAATGCTGTCCACAATGTACTTAACGAGGCAAGCTTAATTCCAAAGGCGAGGTTTAGCCCACTTAATAATGCCCTTACGGAAAATAAGGAGCAGAAGAAGGAATGGCAGGAAATTAAGCTTGATGGGGATTATTCATATACTCTTACTGAAAGCAAGGATAACGGACATAAGACAGCAAAGACTAGCGAATACAATAATTATGAGAAGCCTAAGGTAATTACCTTAAAAGAGGAAGCACCTAATAATTTTTCAAGGGAACATAATGCCATTGAAAAATCCGAGGTTGTAGCACCTAAGAGTGAAGCTATAAGAGATATTTTTAAACAAGAAGTAACGGTAACGCCTATAGCTCCTCAAAGGGTTACTCCTATGGAGAGGTCAGCGGTTTTTGAAAACCATAAAATAATCGGTCAAATATTTAATACCTACTGGATTGTAGAGGCTGGTTACTCTATATTTATGATTGACCAACATGCTGCCCATGAAAAGGTGCTTTATGAAGATTTGTTTAATCGGTTAAGGCAAAAATCTGTTAGCCAGCAGCTTTTGCTCCAGCCTACCGTTATAGATGTAACTCCCTTTGAGCGGCAGGTTGTTCTTGAAAATATGGAGCTGCTTGAAAGCTTTGGATTTTTGATTGAGGAATTTTCTGACAAAGCCTTTGTGCTTCGTGGTGTACCATTTATTTTTGAACAAAAGGCTAACGCTGAATTTTTTATGGAAATTTTGGATAGGCTTTCAAATATTAACAAAGGTTCTATAGCCAATATTTATGAAACAAAGGAAATGACAATAGCGACCATTTCCTGTAAGGCGGCAGTAAAGGCAAACGACAGCCTTACAGTAGAGGAAGCTGCCCAGCTTATAAAAAAACTGATTGGCTTATCCGAGCCATTTACCTGTCCCCACGGACGACCTACAATAATTGAAATAACCAAAACAGAGCTGGAAAAGAAATTTAAACGAATTATATAGGGAAAGCATATGGAGAAGGAATTAATCGTAATATCCGGGCCAACAGCCTGTGGAAAAACAAAGGCTGCAATCAACCTTGCAAAAGCTATAAATGGTGAAATCATAAGCGCAGATTCAATGCAGGTTTACAAATACATGGACATAGGCACAGCCAAGCCCTCTGTTGAAGAAATGGATGGTGTTCCCCATTATCTAATTGACGTGTATTATCCCGACTTTGAATATTCCGCCTTTGTTTTCCAGAAGGAAGCAAAGGTACTGATTGAACACATTGTAGCTAAGGGGAAAACGCCAATAATTGCCGGAGGCACAGGGTTTTATATTAATACTCTGCTGTTTGACAATAACTTTACGGAAACCACCAGCGAGGAAATAAGAAAGGGCTTGTATGACCAAGCCCTTTCTTATGGAAATGAATATCTGCACAAGCAACTTCAAGAGGTTGACCCGGAGTCTGCCATTGCAATACACCAAAACAACCTTAAGCGTGTGGTTCGTGCATTGGAATATAATATTATTTCCGGGGAAAAGTTTTCCGAGCACAACAAAAAAGAAAGAGCCAACACCATTAAATATAACGCCAAAATTTTTATTTTAAACTTTGACAGGCAGGAGCTTTACCACAGGATTAACTTTAGAGTGGACATAATGGTGGAGCAAGGCCTTTTTAATGAAGTTTCCTCCTTGCTGAACATGGGCTACGGAGAAGGGCTTGTTTCAATGCAGGGACTTGGCTATAAAGAGGTAGTGAAATTTTTCAAGGGTGAATACTCAAAGGAAGAAGCCATTGAGCAAATAAAGCAAGGTACAAGGCGATTTGCCAAAAGGCAAATAACCTGGTTTAAGCATCAACTTTCCGGCAATTGGCTTCGGGGTGATGAGGTTGATGAACTTATTAAATTAGCAAAGGAATAGGATTATGACTAATATGGATAAAAAGGCTGGGGACATAATAGAACAGGCTTTGGAGGACATAAAGCCACAGTTTAGAGAAATTGAGAAAATTGAAGAAGAAAACCAGATTAAGGTATTAAGGGCTATGCAGAAAAATAAACTTTCTGAAGCCCATTTTTTTGGCACTACGGGATATGGCTATAACGACCTTGGCAGGGAGGTGCTGGAAAGTATTTACTGCCATATGTTTAAGGCTGAAAATGCTATTGTTCGTCCACAGCTAATCTCGGGCACCCACGCTCTTTCTACGGCGCTTTTTGGGTGCCTTCGCCATGGAGATGAGCTTTTGTCACCGGTAGGTAAGCCTTATGATACTCTACTGGGCGTAATTGGTGTTAGGAAAACTAAAGGCTCACTGATTGAGCACGGAGTAATTTATAAGCAGGTAGACTTGAGTGAAGAAGGCCTTATAGATTACGATAAAATCAAAGGTGCAATAAACCAGAAAACTAGGCTTGTTACCATTCAGCGCTCGAAAGGCTACGCCTTTAGACATTCCTTTACTGTAGAGGAAATTAAAGACCTTATTAAATTTATAAAAAATATCAAAAGCGACGTAATATGTATGGTAGATAACTGCTACGGTGAGTTTGTGGACTATGTGGAGCCTTATGAGGTGGGAGCTGATTTAGTAGTTGGCTCTCTCATTAAGAATCCCGGCGGCGGCTTAGCTCCTGTTGGGGGATATATTGTAGGTAAAAATGAGCTTGTTGAAGATTGCGCCGTTAGGTTGTCTGCTCCGGGGTTGGGCAAGGAGGTTGGGGCGACTCTTGGGGTAACTAAGTCTATGCTTCAAGGGCTTTTCTTTGCGCCCTCCGTTGTGGCTGCATCATTAAAAGGGGCAGTTTTTGCGGCAAGAGCGCTTGAGCTTCTGGATTATGAGGTGCTGCCAAGGTACAACGAGAAGCGTGGCGATATAGTACAGGCCATTAAGCTAGGCAGTCCGGAAAAATTAATCTCCTTCTGCCGAGAAATTCAATATTCTTCTCCTGTGGACAGCTTTGTAACCTTAGAGCCTACAGAAATGCCCGGCTATGACTCAAAAATAATTATGGCCTCCGGCAGCTTTGTTTCCGGCTCATCTATAGAGCTTAGTGCAGATGCGCCTATTAGAGAGCCGTATATTGCGTATTTACAGGGAGGGCTTACTTGGAGCCACTGTAAGTACGGAATTACCAACGCTATTAGAGCCATCTCAAGCAAATAGAGCTTTAACATTCTTCTCTATAATTAATTTGCACAAATTTTTGAATAATGTTAAAATAAAGTAAAAACATGAGAGGTGAGAGCATGAAGGGCTATTTAAAGGGCATAATTATCACTCTAGCTTTTGTTTTAACTGTTTTGGCCACAGTTAGGGTAAGCTATGCAAAAGAAGGGGCAAAAAACGAATTCGAGACGGAGCGACTTACCTATAGTGTACTTAAGGAATCATCCATCGGTAAGGGGTCAACGCTTAATCTAACCAGAGCACAGCTTGCTGCCTTGATAAATGAAGTATTTGCCATTAAGGATAAAAGTGTAAAAATCAGTGATTTTAAAGACGTGTCCAAAAGCGACTGGTTTTATGACGATATGGCTAAGGGGCTTTACGCAGGATACTTGACTGGCGACGGCTCTATGCTTAATCCAAATGCTTTGGTTACAAAGGAGCAAGCTATTGTTTTTATTTCCAAGGCAATGAAGCTATCACAAGCTGTAGGCAGCTCTGAAGGGCTTGCTTTTATAAATGATGCCAAGGAGGTTTCACCTTGGGCGGTTAATGCTGTTTCAAGTGCCTTGTATAGCGGACTTCTTTCCGGCAACTTTGAAAGCCTTAAGCCAAAGACTTTCATATCAAGAGCTGAAGCCTATGAGCTGCTTAATAGAGGAGCCATTGGCCACAGGGAATTTCGCTTTGACGGAGCCTATGGGGTTAAGGGTGGCACTACTACCATAAAAAGCGCAAAAATCTCTGGCAATAAAATTACCTTAAAAAACACCATAATTGAGGACAGCTTAATTATTGACCCTCCAAATAGTAGCGCAATTATA
>CAYWBF010000223.1:0-4981 GCA_964456085.1 uncultured Eubacteriales bacterium | reverse complement strand
TTCGTCCTGGCTCAATCGTTTAAGCTCTACATATGCCTTTTGTATAACAGGATTTTTTTCAGCTATCATTTGAAATTCCTCCTCCTTTTCAGATTTCAAAAACTGCAGCCAGTCATATTTCTTTGTATTGTCCGATATATTAGGTATCTTTTTAAGCTCTAAAGTATTGATTTCAATTAAATCCGTAAACTTTATACCAGTAGATTTATCATGAAGTTGAAAAACATGATGATAATTTGGGCTGTCTTTTATAATTTCAAAGTCAGCTATAACAATGCTGATTGTTTTTTGAAGCTCATTATAATCCTGCCCTGTTTTAAGCTGTGTAACCAACATTTTAGAGTTGTAATAAGTAATTCTTTCAGGCATTTCAATTTGCTCAAGAACTTGAATTTCTATATGAATGATGTTGCCACTTTTTGTACTTAATTTTACATCAACAATTCCAAGCTTATCATCAATAGTCTCTCTTTTAAGCTGTGGGTCTAAAATTGTAATTGCTTCATACTCAGTTTCTGGAATATTAAGAACTGAAATTAAAAAATCTATAAGAATTTCAGCATTCCTTTTATCTCCAAATAAAAGTTTAAAAATAACATCTACCTTTGGCAGCAGTATTCTTGAATTTTGTCCTTGATTTATATTATTATTGTTTTTCATTTTCGTCTCACTTTCTATTATAAATATTATACCAAATTTTAAAGTACTAACAAATAGTAATTTATCTTCCCATGAGTATATGCTTAATCGGTATAAATAAGGTGTGGGTTTTACTTATTATTGGCTCCGGAGGGCTTTAAAAATACATAGGGAATTTAAAAGTATAACCGATGTTTTTACCTTTGTTACGAAAGCTATTTTTCATCAAAGCCACATCTTAAATAAATCTAATGCTCAAACAGCCGGTAGGAAAAGAATTTGAGATTTTTGTAAATTTTGCTCTAGTTGATAAATAATAAGCGTTATAAGTCTTAATTGACAGCATTGGACATATTGAATCTATCTATGAAGCACCTTGTTTCTGTTACAAGCATTTTGTCCTTAAAATACTACCAAAAATAACCTGTTTTCATTTTGGCAAGCAGTGTCTGTGGTGCCACACAGACATTTTTTGCTTGTTGGGGATACCCCAATCCCCAACAAAAAAATTAACTTTCGCAATTTTTTTGTTAAGTGCTTTCAGCACTACTACGGACATTCGCTAATGCTCATTTTCCTTAAAAATATATCAAACATCATCTGTAAAAATATAAATTTTTTCAGAGTTTCTACTGACGGTGCTACTCTCAATTTTTATGTAATTGAGTTTTTCCAGTTCCCTAATAGCACTATCAAATTCTTTTTTTGAAATTTTATATTCTTTCAAAAAAAGCTCTTCATCTGGAAGTTTAGCTTTATTCTCAAAAGTAAAACACCGCAGCTGCATGTACAGGCCCTTTGCTTCCAAACTTAGTTTCCTATCAGATAAAACTATTCTGGTTTGTTCATTGATAAAAATCCCATTAGCTTCATCACAACGACCTGTCAAGTAGTCAACAGAAACATTAAAATAATCGGCAATAGAATTTATTACATCTAAAGTCGGTTTGCGTTGCTCCAATTCATAACTTTGAATTCCACGCTCACTGGAATTGACAAGTTCCCCTAAAGCTTTTTGCGTAAGGTTATGTTTCTTTCTTAATTCTCTTAATCTTTCAGAAAAGGTTGCCATTAGAATACCTCGTAAAAATTTTATAAAATATTTGACATGCACTATAGGGTGTGTTATATTGTTTTTGACACATACTATTGTATGTCGAAGCGTTGAACTTGCACACATTAGTGTTTGTATAAAAATAACATATATAGTCTTAAAAGTAAACAACATTTTTAAAAAATTCTATATATTTTCCCCTCTAGTATTTGGATAAATAGCAATGAAAAATCAGTTTGAAGAATGTATTTGCTATGAATGAAAGACACATACTTAAGAAATTCAAACGAGCTAAAAAATGTATTTTTTTACCTTGTATGGTAAATACTATAATACCCTTACAAGAGGAGGTTATTTTTGGAAATTGTGGTAAATGACGATAATAAAATTGTAGAGATTTGGCTTACTAATGCTGACAAAAAAAATTTAACCATACAAAATAATTTGAAATTACTAAGTAATGAATATAAGCAGCAGAACTTTAATGTCGCTGTATACGAATCAGGAAAAAATGACCTTTTCAATAATACAGCAAGCTTATTATTGCACAATCGTTTAGAGAATTAATAAAGCCCCTCATATGTTAATAACAAATGTGGGGCTTGCTTTATGACCAAATTTAGAAAGCTTAATAGTCTCTTGTAATTTTCATAGCATCATATTACAATGTTGTTAATACACAAACAACACGAGGTGATTATATTGGAACAATACAACATTGCTGGGTACTGCCGAATCTCTGTTGACGAGGAAATGGATAGGGAGAACACCTCAATTGAAAATCAGAAATCTATCATTGAGGATTTTGTAAATCGTAAATTTCCAAATGCAAAGCTAGATTTTTTTGAAGATAGGGATAGGTCGGGCTATACTTTTGAACAGCGTGAAGATTACCAACGTTTACGCCCACAGCTAATGAGCGGTACTTATAATATTTTAATAGTAAAAGACTTCTCACGTTTTTCTCGTCGTAACTCCAAGGGGTTAGTGGAGCTTGAAGACTTGCGTGATGCCGGACTTCGGATTATTGCCATAGGAGATAACATTGATTACCCAACCTATGATGATTGGACTGCCATTCAATTTCGTTTCCTAATAAACGAAATGCCAGTAACAGACACCAGCAAAAAGGTTAAATCTGTTACCAAAAGGCGACAACAAGAAGGCAAATGGATTTGCTCCGTTCCATATGGTTACGTAATTACTAATCACAAAACCATGTCCTTTGAAATTGATGAAGCAGCGTCTGTGGTAGTAAGAGAAATTTTCGACCTTTACAACGACGGTTGGGGGTATAAAAAAATTGCAAACCATTTAACTGATAAGCATATCCCCACGCCCCGTATGAATGAAAAAATGCGAAAGGAAGCATTAGGAGAAGAGTATAAAGCAAAGGTTCGTGAGCAATGGAGCATAGTTACAGTATCGGAAATCCTTTCCAATGACTTTTACATTGGCACCCTACGACAAGGTAAATACCGTAGAAAAAAAATAAATGGCGGAGACGTCAAAGTGGAGGATACAGAGCACATTGTTTTTGAAAATAATCACCAACCCATCATTGACTATCGCACCTTTGCGGTAACTCAAGAACAGCTAAAAAAACGCTCAACAGGCAATTACCGTGGCGTTAAAAAATACTACAATGTATATTCCGGCTTTCTTTTCTGCGGTGACTGCGGCGCACCAATGTTTAGCATGAGCCGCCAAGACCTAGCCCCTGCTTATACCTGCGGAACCTATCATCAACGGGGCACAAAAGGCTGCACATCACATCACACTAGAGTTGATTTATTAGACAAGCTTCTAAAATCATATGTAAAAAAGGTAAAAGACAATTCCAATCAAATGCTTGATAAATTAAACGAGACAATAAAAAACGAAAGCATTAACGTAAAAGAAACCGGCAATACCCTAGATATGCTAAAAAGGCAAATAGAAGACAGCAAAGCAGAAATGAAAATGCTTGCACGTCAAAAAGCAAGAGAACTTATGCGTAACCCAGAAAAAGAAGATGTACTAGACGAAATGTACAACGAAATGATAGACGAACTTGCAAACCGCATTGACGGCTTGCAAAATCAAATGGAGCTAACAGCAAACCGCCGCAACACAGCCATTAGAGTAAACCGCATTGCAAAAACAGCACTAGACATTTTTGACGACATACTAAACAAAGAAAAACTCGACAAGCGTGACTTAGAACTCATCATAGAAAAAATAGTTATCTTCACAGACCATATAGAAATCAAGCTAAAATCCGACATTGACGGCTTACTTCAATGCACCACCCCAGACACAGCTGAACCCCTAGAAACAGAACAAATCACCCAATCAAGCCGCAACCGTAAAGATAAGATTTACAATATCAATGTTATCAGCAACGGCGACCCGGCGCTGATGACTTTGATGGTGTTAGAGAGGTTTTGTTATGGATTGCTAAAATTCTGGGGGAGGGTTAGTACATAGAATACATTACTATGTGGTTATTTACTACTTTTGTTGTAGGTATAAATGCTGTTACTAAATTTTTTTATAAGTACCATTATTATCAACAAATATAAGTTTATTTTCGTCCCTTAATAGTTGCAATTGTTGGCGAATTTTTGCTTGAACGTTGTTATTATTTGGATGTAACGTTGATAATATGTGTTCATACAAATAAACATCATCAAGCGTGAATGTATCTTTATCTATTTTTTGAATACAACTTAATACATCAAGAAGCCAACCTTTTGATTCTTCGTTACACATAATTGCCTCCTACTACAATTTTTTAGATTTTATAATTTTAATATAAACATTATATCATATGGATGTAAAACTTCAATGCACTTTGTTGCTTGATTTAATATTTTGTAGAAAAATTAACAAGGACATTTACTGTTTTATTATGTAGTTATAGTCAAGTAATCATTACTATACTAAAAGATATTTGATCAATAAAATACCTTTTACAGTGTAAATATTTGGCAATGAGTTAAGTAAATTAAATAGTTTTATAAAAGTAACAAGCAAAAAGTCCTTCCATGCTTCAGTTCGGAAGGATTTTTTTGGTTGGACTTTACTCTATACACTTTACTTCGTTCAACGATAAACCTGTAATTTCTGATATTTCATTAATGGAGAAAGATTTAGAAAGGAGGCTCTTAGCAATCCTAATTTTTTCATCATTAGCCCCCTTATTGAAAGCAGTCCTCGTCCGAGCATTCTCATCACGAATAGCCTTCTCTCTAGCTTCAAACAACATTTGAGCTTCTTCGTCCTGGCTCAATCGTTTAAGCTCTA
>CAYWBF010000222.1:0-4988 GCA_964456085.1 uncultured Eubacteriales bacterium | reverse complement strand
CCATTTTTTATTTTACCATGGAAGGATTGTTTACAGAAAATTTTTTACAGGCTCGGGTTTGATGTGGGCATTTCCGAAAGTGAAGCTTCTTGGAAAGGCTTCTTACAATCCCTTATAGACCGTGGCTTAAACGGCGTTAAACTTGTCATTTCAGATGCTCACTCGGGGCTTAAGGCTGCAATGGCTTCTGTTCTTACTCGTGTAGCTTGGCAAAGATGCCGAGTTCATTTTATGCGAAATGTGCTTTGTCAAGTACCCCAAAAACAAAAAGGAATGGTTTCCGCTATTGTAAAAACTATTTTTATGGCTGACAACAAAGAAGAGGCGAAAAAACAACTTAGAGCCGTTGTTGACCAGCTTTCCAAGCGCTTCCAAAAAGCTATGGAAGTTGTTGAAAATGCTGAAGACGAAATTTTAACTTATATGGACTTCCCACAAAAACACTGGGTTTCCATTTTTTCAAGCAATCTACTTGAACGCCTCAACAAAGAAATTTGTAGACGATTTAATGTGGTTTCTATTTTTCCCGATAGAAATTCTGTCATTCGCCTTGGCGGTTCAATCCTCATGGAACAGCACGATGAGTGGGCTGCTGCTGAACGTAGATTTATGTCTGCTGAATCTATGCTAGAGCTTTATTCGACTTTATTCTTAAACTCTTCTAATAATTCTTGCCTTATTTTGTCTTAACATTTCTTTTCCTTTGAATTTACACCACTTGACAAGACACAACCACATAACAATCCAATAAAGCCGCCGTGCCATCTATTCTTTGGCGCGGCGTTTGATTTTTTATGGGTACAATATTGCCGTTTCTATCAGTCTGTATGCCCGTATTTGTTAAGCACCATTTTAATATAGGATTGTTATTGTAAATAACCCTGTGGGCTTGTAAGTCCGTGCCTAACATCTGCATGGGGAAAGATAGGGTCTTTGCTCCCTGTATGCACCGTACCATGTTAAAACCCTGCATTTGCATTTCCTCTACAAAATACCGTGCTGAATAGCTGTCATAATAAACCCATGCCGGAAAGAGGTCATATTCTTTTGTTGTATCAATAAACCATTGGGTTACATCTGAGTAATTAATAGAATTTCCTGTACAGAGCCGTAGTAAGCCCCTTTCATGCTATTTATCATAAGGAATTTTATCCAGTGTTACACGTTCTTGCAGCTTATCGGTTGGAAGCCAATACATTTGAGTTATGTACTTTTTGTCCTCGCCACGTTTCATAAATAACAGGCTTGCACAGGTCAAGTCTGTGGTAATGGAGAGGTCAGCACCGCCTATGCAGTACGCCCCACGGAAATCCTCAAGGGTAAAAGTTTCCGTGTTATTAATAGCTTCAGATGATAGCCATGCCGTTTTTACAGTTTCCCTTACATTAAATTCTTTGCACAGTAACCCACTTAATTCGCTTGGGTTCTGCTTTGCTCTCTCTACTTTAGAGGTTAAATCATCAACCTTCTTAATAACCCCAAGTGCAGGATTTGCTTTAATCCATGCTTTAGGCTCCGTCCATTCGTCACGCTTATCCAACTCGTATAGAATAGGTAAAAATGTATCATCTTGTATGCCACCATCAGCCACGCCGCAAGCATGAGCATACATATCATCAAATATACATTCTCTGACTGTCCCAGCAGTGGTTATCATTATAAGTAAAGGCTGGCGGCGAGCTGATTGGCTTTGTCTCATAACCTCATAAAGGTTGCGGTCTTTAATGCCGTGAAGTTCGTCCATAACAACAAAGGAGGCATTAAGCCCATCAAGGCTATCGGAGTTTCGGCTTAATGGCTGCATTTTTGACATGGTGGGAATGTAATATAAATCATTTTTACGTTTACGTGTAAGCTTAGATAAGTCTGGCATAAGCTTAACAATATTATGGCTTTCATCAAATAGTAGCCTTGCTTGTGCGTATTTCGTCGCCACGGTGTATACTTCTGCTCCTGCTTCTCTATCAGCGGTAAGCATATACAGAGCAAGTCCGGCCATAAGTGTTGTCTTGCCGTTTTTACGACCACAGAGGAAGAAGGCTTCACGGAAACGGCGTAAGCCTGTTTTCTTATCCACAAAGCCGAAAAGGGCTTGTATAAATGCCTTTTGAAACAGTTCAAGCTTTACGGATTCTCCAGCCCATTCACCTTTTGAATGGCAGCAAATAACTTCAATGAAGGTAATCGGTCGACTACCACGGGCTTCATCAAACACATATTTACCGCTAATCAGCTTCATTTCGGATTCCTTTGCCAACTGCTTATATATAGACTTGATACGCTTGCAGGCAACTATTTCTCCGCTCTGTATCATTTTATTGTATTCTTTGATGTAATTCATTTATAGCTACCCCCTTATTTGAGGTTTACATTTTCCCATAAACTGTAGTTACTGTACTATATGTTCAAGTAACTACAGTTTTTTTATTTCTCCGCTATCTGTAAAGCATAAACCTTCTGCTATTGCGCCCCCTGAGCTAAAATGTTCGGAATTATGGCAAGCCAAACATAGACTTTCGAGCATTTCAGCGTTCAATGATATTGTTGGGTCTTTGATGTTGGCAGCGGTCAAATGTGTTTTATGGTGGGCTATCTCAGCGATACCGCCGCAACGTTCACAGATGTAAAACTTGGAGTGTAAGAATGCTTTGGATAGACTGCGCCATGCTTTTGACTGATAAAACAAAGCCTTATTCATTGATAATCCTTTCTGTGCTTAACGCCTTCAATAAACAATCTACTACACGCTGTAGCTTATCCGTGTCGGAATTTTCGCCGTAATACCATTGTTGCAATATAAACCTTGCAGCCGTCCGAGCAACAGGGGAGTAATTCCCCTGTTGCTCCGTGTAACCAGTTGTTTCCTTTAAGAATGATGGTATGGCTTCCACAAGTGCTATTATTTGTTGATCATTGTCTGTGCCGTCCAATCGTAAGATATCCCTTGCTTCATCAACCGTAAATATCATTTACGCTACCCCCGTAACGGTCAGCTTTATAAATGCTTCTGGAACTATGGGCTTTGCGTCCGCTATGCACAATGCTCTGTAGTCTATTAAGCCGGAGGTAAAGCCGCTTTCACGGCTATTTTCTATAGCCACACCGCTGGGCACATTTATGCCGTAATATTTAAAGTTTCCGAAAATTATTGTGTTATCTGGAAGGTTATCATCAACAACTACTTCATACCCAAACAAGCGGTGTACGCTACCATTTTGCACATCGGGCATGAGGATATATTTACCGTCTGATGTTTTAGCTGGATAGATGGCTGTAAACAACGTAGCGTTGCTCATAGCAAATTTTGCTCCGTTGGTGTATCCGGCTGGAAGTTTGGCTATGGTTTTAAGTATGCCGTCTATTATCTTGTCTGCGGTTATGGAAAGGCTGTTGTTTGCGCCCCATGTAATGCCTGATAATAAGCCCTGTGGCTGTCCTGCTCCTGTGCCGTTTACTATAGCCGCATTTAGAGCGTCTGTTATGGATTTCCTTAATTCCTCAGTAAGGTAAGCTTCAAAGGCTGATAGGCTCATTCTCTTAGCTGCAGCCGATAATGATAGTACCTTAATAAGCTCATATGCCGAAAAGGTTACATTATGGGTGGTAACGTCTTTGCGTTCAACAGGTGCACCTTCAACGTGCCATTGAGCTGGGTCTGTTGGTGTACCAATAGGTATAGACATATTAGCTGGTACACTGAACATTCGGATTTCGTTATATAAACCGCCTTGTGGGTGCAAGCCTTTGATAATCTCGTTAAGAATAGTATCTGGAACCACAGCAGCCGAATTGGAAAGGGTATTAAAGGAATCCGCTCTCTTTTCGGCTTTGGCGGCATTGTAAGCCCTTGTTTCTGCTTCGTTGAGGTTTTGCCCTAACAGGTTCTTGAAGAAAGCACTGCGATATTCTGGAGTTGAATGAGGGTCTTCGTTCTTAAGGTTTGTGTTGTTGGTATCGAATATTGCTCCTGTGATAGGATTAAATTGGTTCATATTATCATCTTCCTTCCTGCTCTTGCCTGTACAGTAGTTTGTTTATAGGCGGCATGGTTTACAACGCTAATTTCATAAACCTTGCTGATTGACCTTATGGTGCGGGTTTTAGTCTGTTCATCATAGTGATGTTCGGCTATATCAAAGGCAAATGACATTTGAGATAAATCCCTACGCTGTACTGCTGTATGTATTGCCCTGCCTTGCTCGGTATCTGGTAGGGTTGCCCTCATTTCCAGCCCTGTATCGGTTATTTCAAGGGCTAAGGTTTTGGGACTTCTTGCAAGAGGTATTCCTCCACCATTATGGTTTGCAAACAAACATACATCAGTCATATCTGCATTATCCAGAGCACCACGGCTTATTATCTCTGTAACATTGCCGATTTTGGCAGGCTGGTTGTAAACAACAGCAACACCAGACAACTCTAAAGGCTTTTCGCTTACTCTAACTTCATAACTCCGTTTTTCCATCTATTTAACCTCGCTTTCTATTTCTTGGTATTTATCAGCTTTATGTGCAGTAACATAATTAACGCTCTGTAGCCGCTTGTCCCCATCTTCAACTTCGGGTAATGCTAACAGCTTTCTTGCTTCATTTATAGAAATTACCCCAAAGGGCAACAATTCTCTTAACATAGATATTCGTGTCTTAGCACTTGAAAATTCTAGCCTTTCAGCAGTAAAAGTAATGTCTACACCACATTTATTTGAAAACTCTAGGCTCATTTGCAGAGCAAAAGGCTCGACAGTGCTTTCATAGAAGCTTTGAAATTCGTCCTCTGTAAATGTGCCATCAACTATCTTAGGACATATGCCAAGGTAAGCATAAATAGCTGTGTTAATGGCGTTCATCTGCTCGGAAGGTACAGAGTAAGGAGTGGTGTTGGTTGGGTGGAATTCAAAACGCTGGTCAGTGGCCGCAACACCTCCATTATTTGTATCACGGAAATTTAGTTTCATCAAGAAAAATATGGTATAATAAAAACATGAAGAA
>CAYWBF010000221.1:0-5018 GCA_964456085.1 uncultured Eubacteriales bacterium | reverse complement strand
GAAAAGGGCGTAGGTACACTTGATGATATAGCTGTCAAAAATACTTCTGGTGAATTTTCTCTTGTTAAGGGATCACAAGAAGGGGAGTGGATAGTTAAAGGCGAGGAGGGCATTAGTCTTAATCAATTTCTTGTTGAGGAAATAACGGCTGCTTTGACTTCGTTCACTCCAAGAGAAAAGCTGCCACAGGCAGAGGAGCTTTCTCAATACGGCTTAAGCCCGGCTGCCGCTCAAGCGGTAGCTACTTATTCAGATGGCAGTACAGTAAAGCTGTTGTTGGGTAATGAAACGCCGGATAAGTCTGCTTATTATGTTACTGTTGACGGAGATACAGGAGTTTACCTTGCAAGCACCGGTATTGTTAGGACATTTTTTAAGGCTAAGCTGGATTTGATAGATACCTCACTGCCTACGGTTGATACAAAGGCACTAATATATGCTAGGATTGCTGAACAAGGTAAGAAGCCTATTGAATTTAGGCTTGATGAAACCCAATCCGATGCAAAAGAGGATCTGGCAGCCTATGGACTTTTTAGTCTGCTTATGGAGTCACCGTACAAAGGCAAGGAATTTTATGTTTCTACCTTTGATGAGCAGGTATTAAGTAAGCTTGTGGGCATTGATATTGTAAAGGCTGCGGCAATTAATCCAAAGCCGGAGGAATATGGCCTTGACCAGCCATCTCTTGAAATTATCCTTGAAGATGCAGAGGTCACGTTTAATTTAAAGGTAGGCAAGTCTGCCGACGAAAGCAACGTATATGTTATGGAGGCATCTAAGCCTATTGTTTACTTGGCAAATAAAGAAAGCCTTGAGCCTTTTTATAATATTAACCCTATAAAATTTATTGACAGGTTCTTGGCGCTGGTTAATATTGAGCAAGTGGATAAGGTTGAAATTACATCAGAAAAAGAAAGCTTTGAGGCAAAAATAAATGCCACTGAGGCACCATTAACAGAGCAAGAGAAGGCGGAGGGCAAAACAAAGGGTGATGCAACCTTTAAGCCTACAGTAAACGGAGTAGAGAAGGACGAGGATGCCTTTAAAAAATGCTATCAAGCAATTATCGGCCTTACCTTCGATGCGGAAAGCGGTAGCTTCACAAAGCCAGCCAACCCCAGCGTTTCAATAACCTATACAATGCTTGACAAATCGGTTATTAATGTAAAGCTATATGAGTTTAATAAGGATTTTTATGCTTATTCCTTAAATGACGGTGAGATCCAGTTTGTTATAAATAAGCTTAGCGTTGATAGAATGTTTGAGGCGTTAAGGAATATTTAACGAAATACACAAGAGCAAAAAAAATCTATCCATTCCCAAAAGGGATATGGATAGATTTTTTTTATTTAAAGCTTTTCTGCAATATGCTTCCATAGCAATGGAAAAACAGGCTTTTCGTCAATGGCTTGTATAGCGATTACCGCTTTCTTGTCTGGGATTACGCAAATGTATTGCCCGTATTTTCCATCTGCACGAAATGATTTATTATCCGGATTCGTCCAAAATTGATAGCCGTAGCCGTTTTTGACGCTGGACATATTAAGGTGAGACACATGGTTTTTGGTGGCTTCCTCTAAATATGCCTCAGAGACAATACGCTTACCTCTAAACTCACCCTTATGCAAAAGCAGCTCGCCAAAGTTTCCAAGCTCGTCAATGGTCATGTACATGTTATTTGCGGCGTGCATATGACCCATTGGACAAAAGGTGCTGTCGGGGCTAAATATATTTATAGGCTCAAAAAGTTTGGGTCGCATATAATCCATCATATTCATGCCAGCCTTCTTTTCAACCATGCAGCTTGCCATATAGGTATTAAAATTAGAGTAAAGAAACTGCTGGTTTGGAGGTAGTGTAAATTCTGCATTAAAAAAATATGAAATCCAGTCCTTTGTTTCATATCTCTTTGGGTCGCTGCCGAAAAACAAAGCTTCCTTTAGCCCTGTGGTCATTGTTAGTAAATGCTTAAGCTGTAGTGACAGCAGGTTTTCGCTTGCGCCCTTTGGAACATATTCCTTAAAGTAGTCACAAACGTAATCATCAACAGTCACAAGTCCCTCGTCTACGGCAATACCTACCCCCACAGAGGTAAAACTTTTTGCTACAGACCATGTGTTAAGCCTAACCTTTGATTCAAGCCTGCCATAATCAGCAATTACCTCGTCATTTTGCCGCACCTGCAAAAAGTTTATTACAATGCCTGCTTCTTTTATTGCAGACAGAAAATCATTAATAACCTCACTCATAAAAGCACCTCCAAAATTTATGTTCATATAATTATATACCTGGCTGATGCCTAATTCAAGGTTGGAGTAAATTAATGTGAGCTTAACGAAATATCGAATTAACGAAAAATAGGCCGTTGGAAAATTCCAACGGCCTATTTTTACATAGCTCCAAGTAAATTTCTAACGGCGTAGCATATGTTTGCCTTATAGTCGCCCTCTGGACGGTTATATTTTATAAAAACATGGCGTATTTCTTGGTCAAAGTAAAAACAGCTATTTCCTGATTCATATTCGTCAGAGCTAAGGCAGCGCTTTAGTGGCATTTCTCCTACATATACTTCAAGGGGACTTTCAAAATCACAAACTACCTGTAGCTCTACATTTTTAATATTGCTTTTGTATTCGCCCTCACTGGAAAATTCCACTACCGTATCCTTATGATTTTTAGACACAGTAATTTCGGTTTTTAGATAATCTCCGTCTTTATAGCTATTAGTCACTCCATCGTCCTCATAAAGCACAAATTGAGATTTTTCCGAAGGAGCAATAAGAAGTCTGCAATAGCTAATAGCTTCAGCTTTAAGCCGAGACAATGGATTTATGAAAGGAATTATTGCACCCTCTCTGTATAAAATTGGAATAGTATCCAGCCCAGCATCAAGGCAGATGCTTTGGCCCCCGTCATAACACTTATGAGTGTGATAATCATACCAGCGGCACACCTTAGGCAAATAAACCTCCCGAGTTGTTGCACCTTCCTCCAACACGTTTGCTATTAACAACCAAGGGCCAAACATAAAATCAAAGCTATTATCAGGCTGGTCGCTAAACTCATAAATCATAGGGCGCATTACAGGGTCACCCACCTCCGAGGCTTGGTTAAACAGTGAGTATAAATACAGCGCAAGGGAATACCTAAGCTTTATGGCATCTCGAATATATGGGGTATATGACTTATAAGCCCAAGGTAGTGTTACCGTGTTGTCCGTATTGCAGGAATGTATGGAAAACCTTGGCTGGAATATGCCGTTCTGCACCCAGCGCACAAAAAGCTCGCCGCTGGGCGCAGGGCCATGAAAGCCGCCTATGTCACAGCCTTGATTAGCTACACCCGAAAGCCCCATGCCCAACATAGTAGGTATGTTGTACTTAAGGGTTTTCCAGCTTGTAAAATTGTCACCAGCCCAGGTTTGAGCATACCGTTGAATACCGGCATAGCCGGAGCGGCTTAGTATATATGGCCTTGTATCCGGCATACTGCTGGCATATTCCTCAAGTGCTGTTTTTGCCATAAGGTTTGGCAAAATCGGCTTTATAACGTTTGCCGGTGCAGGTGCTCCGTCTCTGTGGCATATTGCGTCATAGTCGTTTATTTCATATTCGTTATTATCGTCCCATAAGGCGGTTATTCCGAAGTCAAACAGGCTCTTTTTCAAATATTTCCGCCAAAGCCGTCTGCCGCCTTCCTTTGTAAAATCCACAAGAGAAGCCATGCCACCCCAATAACGCTCTAAGCAAGGCTTACCCGTTTCCTTATCGACAATAAAAGCTCCTTCCTCCTCAAACTCCCTATAAAGAGGGTGGTCTGTAAGCATTGCAGGCTTAATATTAGGAGATAGGTATACCCCTCTGTCGCTCATTTCCTTAATAAAAGCCTCCGGCTTAGGAAATCGAGTATAGTTCCAGTTAAAAACATATCGACGCCCATCAATCACCGTATACCCCGAGGATAAATGAAATCCGTCGCAAGGTATATCCTGGGAATCCAGACAATCCACGAAATTAAGTATTTCCTTATCACAGTCCTTGTCCAGCTCGGTGTAATACATTGTGGAAGCCATATATCCTAAGGAGGGTAGGGTAGGCATTATAGTCTTTCCTGTCAAGTCAGAATAGCTTCTAACAACCTCCTTAATAGTAGGCCCATATATAAAATAAAAATCCAAATCCCTATCATCACATGTAAAATATGCATACTCGTCAAAATAACCGCTGCGCTCACAGGCTATGTCAAAAGCCCCGTTGGCGGTACAATCATAAAAACTGCCGCATGCAATATTTTTTTCATGGTCAAGCTTAACGAAGAAGGGTATGTGCTTATATAGGGGGTCAGTTTTTTCAGCGTCATAGCCTATTGTGTCGCAGGTATACATACGCATACGCTTTTTGTATTTATTTAGCTCTCCTGTTTTTTCACCAAAGCCATAAAAATGATTAAAGCCATCAACAGCAAAATAGTTAAAGCGTCTGCCATTTCTGTCCATATGGTAGGCACGCTCACTAATATCTCTATGGAGACAGTTACCGCCCTTATCATAAATGGCAATAGAAAAGCTTTCCCTCAATATTTCAACCTTTAGATTTTCGCCGGTAAGGGTGATGCTTTCCGGGCGTTCCTCTATATCAAATGGAATTTGGGAAACAACGATTTTTTCATTGTGCATAAAGCTATCCTGCTCTACAGGCTCTACAGACAGCACTACAGCATAGGAGCTGTCACCAGACAGCTCCTTACTAAAGCAGTATTTTACACGAATTATACTGTGGTTAATAAAGGTAAGGCTGCAAACATGCTTAGCTGTTTCAACAATAATACCGTTTTTACAGCTTTTGTAACCTAAAACTGAATCTTTCACAAAATCACCCTTTTGGTTTAATGATATAAGCTTTCGGCAAGAAGCAGAATAGTAAGGGCTTGACCGTAGGTCATTGGGCAAACTGGAATATCCTTGTAAAATTTTGCGTCGTTTCCAACAGGGGTGCCATAAGATACATTTTGAACAATAC
>CAYWBF010000220.1:0-5072 GCA_964456085.1 uncultured Eubacteriales bacterium | reverse complement strand
CTCATCAAGAGTCATAATGGTTTCTCCAGCAAATTCGGGTGATTTCCAAAGCCCCAAATCAAGCCTTTTAAGCTCCTCGTAGGTATGTTTGCAAACCAACCCTTTTCCGTTCGTGGTTCTATCCAAAAAAGGGTCATGAATTATCACAGGAACACCGTCCTTTGAAAGATGAACATCTGATTCAAAGCCGTCACAGCCTGTCTTAATTGCTTCGTCAAATGCAAGCCTAGTATTTTCCGGAAATTTACCGCTAAAGCCCCTATGCGCTAAATTTAATGGTTTGGTTTTCACAAAAACACTCCCCTCATAATAATACAAATGAAAACGATACCAATATATTATTATGTACATTATATACAATACATAAAGAATGTCAATACAAAACGGCAAAAAAATTAGCAAAACTTGCTTGTGTAATTTTAATTAGAGTGATATAATCAACAAACAACTAAAGGGTTGAATAATTATTATTAGGGGGAGTTAATTATGGTTAAATTAAAAATCGGAGCAGTTGGCCTTGGCAGGTTAGGCGGATTTCATGCTGAAACAATTGCTTCAACGTTAGCAGAAGCAGAGCTTTTTGCCGTGTGCGCCTTAAAACAGGATGAAATCGATTCCTTTGCAAAACGCCACTCGGTTAAGCATACATACACCGATTTTGACGAAATGCTTAAAAACAGCGAATTAGATGCAGTGGCAATTTCTTCGTCCTCAACATTTCACCTTGAGCATATTCAAAAAGCGTTGGAGGCCGGTCTTCATGTGTTTTGCGAAAAGCCTTTGGCGACAACAGTTGAAGATTGCTTAAAAGCGGAAGAAATTATTAAAAAGCATGAAGATAAGGTATTCTTCCTTGCTTTTAACAGAAGGTATGACGATGATTATCAATATGCAAAAAAACTGGTTGATGGCGGAGAAATAGGAAAGGTTATTTTAGTAAGAAGCTATGGCCTTGACCCGGACGACAACATTCAAGGTGCTATAGCCTTTTCTGCAAACAGCGGCGGTATTTTTGTAGATATGTCCGTTCATGATTTTGACTGTGCAAGATGGTTCATTGGCAGCGAAGCAAAAACCATTTATGCTACCGGCGATTGCTTCAAATACCCGGAATTTAGAAATACCAACGATATTGACAACGGAATTGCTTTTGCAAAATTTGAAAACGGAGCAATAGGTATAGTATACGTTGGCAGAACCTGCGAACACGGCTACCAGGTTGAAACAGAAATTGTCGGCACAAACGGAAGCATTCGCATTGCAAATGTTCCTGAAAAAAACAAGGTAACTCTTTATGACAAAAAAGGGGCAAGACGTGAATGCTCACAAAATTTCATTGAACGGTTTGGTAGCGCATACGTTAACGAAATGCAAGCCTTTGTAAATTGCATTTTAAAGGGAGAAAAACCTCTCGCAACTCCACATGACGGAACTATGGCCACTGCTCTTGGTTATGCAGCTCAAAAGTCACTTTCCGCTGATGAATTGATCAGGTTATAACAAAACACACACGAACTAATTTTATTGTTTTCATAAACCTATTAAACAATAAAAGCGAGCCTTTTTTAAGACTCGCTTTCTTTTTTTGGAGCTGTTTTGCAACAGCCCCTTTTTGTTTGTCTAAAAATCTTAAGCCTAGGCAAATATCTCCCTAGCAATACTAACAGCCTCCATAGCGTCCCTTGCATAATAATCCGCCCCGATTTTTTTAGCCAGTCCCTCTGTTAAAACTGCACCACCCACCATTATTTGTATTTTACCGTCTGCTTCTCTAAGGCTCTGAATGGTTTTCTCCATATTTTCTACAGTAGTGGTCATTAAGGCGCTTAAGCCTACAAGGCGTGCATTTTCTGCAAGAGCTGTGTCTACTACGGTTTTAATTTCCACATCTCTACCAAGGTCAATAATTCTATAACCATAGTTTTCCATTACAACCTTAACAATGTTTTTGCCAATATCGTGAATATCCCCCTTAACGGTTGCCAGTATTGCTGTATTTTGTGCAGCTTGGCTGCTAGGAGGCAATTTTTTCCTTATAACCTCAAAGGCTGACTTAGCCGCTTCTGCCGACTGCAAAAGTTGTGGCAGAAAAATTCTCCCCTGCTCATAATTTTTCCCTACGGCATCTAGGGCTGGTATGAGATGCTCATTTACTATTTGAAGCCCCTCAACACCTTTTAACAATTCCTCTGCCGCCGCCGCCGCTTCATTTTTTAAGCCTTTTTCTATAGCGTGTGATAGGCTATAGCTTTTTTCAGAAGCTACGCCACCTTTTGCCTTAATCTCCTGTGACTGTTGCCCAAACCTCTGTAAGTATGCATTACTTCCCTTATCAATATTTTTAAGCTGGTTAAAGCAGAATATAGTATCTACCATTTCCCGATTATTAGGGTTAATAATAGGCAAGTCAAGGCCGCTGCCCAAGGCAAGGCTCAAAAACACCTGATTAAGCCTATCACGCCCGGGCAAGCCAAAGGATATATTGGACACACCCAAAAGGGTTTTTACTCCAAGCCTATTTTTTACAAGGCTTAAGGCTTCTAGTGTTTCATAAGCGATTTCTTGCTCTGCCCCTGCCGTTAAGGTTAGGCAGTCTATAAAAATATCCTCCTTGGCTATACCATAAGCCTGTGCCGTAGAAACAATCCTCTCGGCTATTTTATATCGCTCCACAGCCGTTCTAGGTATACCGTTCTTATCTAGGGTCAACCCTACAACAGCCGCTCCGTATTTTTTTACAAGAGGAAGTATTTGGCTAAGCATTTCCGGCTCACCGTTAACAGAGTTGACAATAGGCTTGCCGCTGTAAATCCTTAACGCCGCTTCCAAAACCGACGGCTTTGAGGAATCTATTTGCAGCGGCGCATCAACAATGCTCTGAATATTTTTCACGACCTCTACCATGAGTGCCTTTTCGTCCACCTGTGGCAGTCCTACGTTAACATCAAGAATATCCGCTCCGGCTTCCACCTGCTCAATAGCCTGTGCAACTACATAATCAATATCCCTAGACATCAAAGCTTCCTGAAACCTCTTTTTACCCGTAGGGTTAATACGCTCCCCAATTATTTTCACACTGTCAATAACCACAGTTTTAGCGTAGGAGCAAACAGCAGAGCCAATAACCCTCTCCCTCTTAAGGGGCTTCCTATTTTTTGCTTTTTGGGCAAGGCTTTGAATAAATTTAGGTGTAGTTCCACAACAACCTCCAACTACAGACACCCCCAAATCCAAAAGCCTCTCCATATGACAGCAAAATTCGTCCTCGCCTAAATTAAAAACAGCCTCTCCATTAACAAAACTGGGTATACCGGCGTTAGGCTTAACGATAATGGGCAAGCTACTCCATTTAATAAGCTCCTCCACCATGGAAACCATCTCCTTAGGACCCAAGGAGCAGTTTATCCCCAGTGCGTCAACCCCCAGCCCCTCCAGCGTAACAGCCATGGAGCTTAAGCTTGTGCCCACAAAGGTTCTCATATTGCTTTCAAAGGTCATTGTGGCGAAAATGGGTAAGCTAGAGTTTTCCTTTGCGGCCAACACAGCGCATTTCATTTCTAAAAGGTCTGTCATGGTTTCTATGAATATAAGGTCGGCATTTGCTCCTGCCAATACCTGCTCTTTGAAAATCTCATATGCTTCTTCAAATTTAAGGGTACCCATAGGCTCCATTAATTCGCCAATGGGTCCAATGTCAAGAGCCGCCAGCCCGTTAAACTCCCTTGCCGCCCGTTTTGCCGTTTCCACAGCAGAGTCAACAATCTCCCTAACCGAGTACCCCTTAAGCTTTTTTGCATTCGCCCCGAAGGTGTTTGTGAAAATCACATTTGAGCCAGCTTGGAGGTACTCCCTGTGTATGGCTTCAATTATATGAGGACTTGTTAGGTTAAGCACCTCCGGCAGCTCTCCTGCCTTAAGGCCTCTGCTTTGCAGCATAGTGCCCATGGCACCGTCCAAAACTAATATATTATCCAATAAAAATTCTCTAACGTTCACAAAACTTCCCGACCTTTCTATATAAACAGCTCGACCCTAGGCTGCAACCTTGGCACCTATTGGAGCCGACTCCTTCTTTTCCAACCCCCATGACAGCCGTAACGCTTTTTTTGGGTGTCATAATATTTTTTTCGTTGCAGTAAAGCCCAATGGTTTTTTCAGCATTAAGGGCAGCTAAAAATTTCGGTTGCAGCTCCAAAGGCAAATCCCCGTATCCGCAGCTATATCTCATGGTAAGCTTCTCGCCAATTTCACCTTGAATATGGTCACAGTAGGCTTCAATGGCGGTGGTTGCTATGGCGTCCATAATTACGCCGTCGGCTACAGATTTTTTTAGGGTGTAGGCAATAAGCCTGTCAGTCTCCATACCCAGCGTAGCCGCAAGCAAATAACATTCCCTGCAATCCTTAAGCAGCTCTCCAATATCCTTACCCACAAGTATTAACCCCGTACCCAAAACCTCCACGCCACCCTCAACTTCCTCTAAAGGAAATGCGGCGCAAACATGCCGTGGCTTCACAGAACCAAAAAAAATCCCTTTAAGTCTGCTAATATCCTCCACTAACCCAGAGGGCACCTCGCCAAAACAACCCATATATCGCAATATTTCTTTATCATCTAAATCAAACATAAAAACACCTGTCTATTAATTGGCAAACCAAACTAACCTTTTTCAGCGGCGGCACAATATAAAACCCGTCGGCATAATCATACACAGCATTAATAATCTCAGAGCTATATTCCAAGGAAGCTTCAAGCACCTGTTCGCTGTCCTTTCCCTTCATACCGTCCAAAACCCTCCGAGGAATGGTTATGCCGGAAACCTCATTATTGAGAAAAACGGCGTTTTTGTATCCGGCTAATGGCATAATCCCTGCATAAATCTTGCAGTCTAGCTGGCTCTTGGCTTTTTTTAGGTTCTCAATGGCTTCCTCTGTAAAAATTGGCTGGGTAAGCAAAAAGCTTGCGCCGCTGTCGATTTTTTTCTTGCTGCGCTTAAGCTCGTATTCAAAGTTTGGGGCGTTTACATTAATAGCGCCACCAATTGTGAAGGGACACTCTTTGAAAATTTCTTT
>CAYWBF010000219.1:0-5125 GCA_964456085.1 uncultured Eubacteriales bacterium | reverse complement strand
AGGGCAAAAGTCAAAAGAAAATTAATCAAAAATTCGTTTTAGCTTTTCAGCCATAGCCTTGCGCCTAGCTTCTGTATCTTGAATATCGAGGCTGTATACGTCGTTTTCAAGTGTAATTGTTGAGCCTTCCTTTGCTTCTTGTGGCAGAAGGCTTTTTTTTATGTCTATAGTTTCTCTTGTGTCTGTGTACTCGCAAAGGGCGTAGTCGCCTTCAAAGCGGTCAATTACTAAGCGCCTCATAAACAAACTCCTTCATTTTATCCTTTTCGCATAAAGTGTTATGAAGAATAGGTTTTTTGTCAATATCCCTTATTTTTGCGGGTATGTCTGTGTTGGAGAGTGCAGCCAGCTCCCCAAGCAGGCTTAAGCCTTCCATGCCCTTGTACTTATCATCAATGGCTCTTAACACTGCCTCGGAAAATTTATAAGGGCTGGCTGTGGATACGGTTACGTTCTTTGATGTATCTCCTGTTTTGCTTAAGTATTTCTCGTAGGCGCAGAAGCCTACGGCTGTATGGGTATCTATAATATAATTGTTCTCATTAAACATCTTTCTTATAACATCCATAACCTCCGGCTCTGTAGCAAATTCCGCAAAAAGTCCCTCGATTTTTCCGTTCAGCAGATATTTTCCCTTAAGGGACAGTTCCTTCATTAGATTGCTAACCTGTTCGTGGTCGTTTGTGGCGTGGTAGAGCAGGCGCTCCAAATTGCTGGAAACTAAAATATCCATAGAGGGTGAGGTGGTAAGTACAAATTCTCTGTTGGTGTCATATTCCCTTGTATTGAAGAAGTCGTAAAGCACCTTGTTTTCGTTGGAGGCGCAAATTAGGGTTTTTATGGGCAGACCCATAGATTTTGCGTAGTAGCCGGCAAGAATGTTGCCAAAATTTCCGCTGGGTACAGTAAAGTTTATTTGCTCCCCTACTTCTATAGCCTTTTGTGCTACCAACTGGGCGTAGGCGTAAAAATAATATACAATTTGGGGCACAAGCCTTCCTATATTAATGGAGTTCGCCGAGGAAAATAAATAACCAGCCTCCAGCGCCTTCGCTTCAATTTCCTTGTCCAGAAATATTTCCTTAACACCCTTTTGACAATGGTCAAAATTGCCTACTATGCCGCAAACCTTTACGTTATCCCCTTCTTGGGTAACCATTTGCAGCTTTTGTATTTGGGATACACCGTCACTTGGGAAGAAAACCATTATACCCATGTCTGGTACTCCGGCAAAGCCTTCCAGCGCCGCCTTGCCTGTATCGCCGCTGGTAGCGGTCAAAATCATTATTTTTTTGTCAATGCCGTTTTTCTTGGCGGCTACCTTCATAAAATGAGGGAGAATAGACAGTGCAATATCCTTAAAGGCAAGTGTACTGCCGTGGAACAGCTCTAAAAAATAATTTCCGTTGGCATTTTTTAAAGGAGCTATGGCTGGGGTGGAAAATTTTTCGCTGTTGTAGGAGTTTTCTATACAGTAGGTAAGCTCCTCCTCGGTAAAGTCGGTTAGATATAGCTTAAGTAACTCCTTTGCAAGCTGTTGGTAGGTAAGGGTCACGAGTTTTTCCAAGGGCAAATCGATTTTAGGAATTAGGGAGGGAACGTACAGTCCTCCGTCATCTGCTATGCCGTTTATTATTGCTAGGCTTGCCGGTACCTGCTTTTTGCTTCCTCTGGTGCTTATATAATTTAGGCTGCTCATCTTTTTTATTCCTTTCCTTTTTATATTCTCCTTTTATTTTCAGCTTGCTGGTGGTTTGGCTTAAGCCTTCCTTTACCAGCCGTTGATTTTGGGGAAGGGTGGCTTGTATAAGGGCACGTTGAATAGCCTTTTCCTTTTGGCTCTTTGGTACGTACACAGGCTCCATTGTTCTTGGGTCAAGCTCTGTGTAGTACATCACCGTGGAAAGCGTGCCTGGTGTTGGGTAAAAATCCTGTACCTGCTCCGGGCGTATTTTGTTCTGCTGTAAATACTCAGCCAGCATAACAGCGTCATCTATTGTACTGCCCGGGTGGCTGGACATTAGGTAAGGCACCAAATACTGCTCCTTACCAATAGCGGCGTTTATTTCCTTATATTTATTTACAAACTTCTCGTATACCTCTTTTTTAGGCTTGCCCATTTTTTCAAGGACGTTTGGGGAGATATGTTCCGGCGCAACCTTAAGCTGGCCGCTAATATGGTGCTGGCAAAGTTCCTTGAAAAAGGCGCTGTCCTTATCGTATATTAGGTAGTCATACCGTATACCTGACCGCACAAAAACCTTTTTTATCCTCGGCAGCTCACGCACCTTACGGAGAAGGGATAGATAGTCGCTGTGGTCTACTACTAAATTTTTACATGGCTTTGGAGAAAGGCATTGCTTGTTTTTGCATACCCCCTTGTCAAGCTGTTTTTTACAGGCGGCGGAGCGGAAGTTTGCCGTGGGGCCGCCTACGTCGTGTATATAGCCTTTAAAATCAGGAAGCCATGTGATTTCTTCTGCTTCCTTTAAAATAGAGCTGTGACTCCGGCTGGTTACTTGCCTGCCTTGATGAAAGGTCAAGGCGCAAAAGCTGCACCCTCCGAAGCAACCTCTGTTGCTTATTATACTAAACCTTACTTCCTCTATTGCAGGTACACCTTTTTCGTACATTGGGTGGTAGGTACGCATGTATTTTAGGCTGTATACGCTGTCCAGCTCTCTTGTGGTCAAGGGGGGATATGGGGGATTTTGTACTACGAAAAGGGTGTTGTACTGCTCAACCAGAGGTTTTGCAGATATATGGTCGGTGTTTTCCATTTGAAGAAGAAAGCTTTGGGCGTAGGTGCGCTTTGAGGCTTTTACCTCATCAAAGGAGGGTAGAGGGATATAGTCCCCTGCCCTTTCCGGGTCTTTTGTTACATAAGCCGTGCCGGGTATAAAGGTAATTTCCTTTACTGGCAAGCCGGATTGGAGAGCCTCGGCTATTTCTACTATTTGACCTTCGCCCATGCCGTAAACCAATAGGTCAGCGGCAGAGTCCAGTAAGATAGAACGCCTTATACCGTCCTCCCAATAATCATAGTGAGCAAGTCGTCTAAGGCTGGCTTCTAAGCCGCCGATTATTATGGGTACGTTTTTATATTTCTGGCGAATTTTGTTGCTGTACACAATAGTCGCCCTGTCTGGGCGCAGTCCGGCAACCCCTCCCGGTGAATATGCGTCCGTTTTGCGACGCTTCTTTGCTACGGAAAAGTGGTTTACCATAGAATCCACGTTGCCCGCCGTGACCAAAAATCCCAGCCTTGGCTCACCGAACACAGCAAAGCTTTCCATATCCCTATAATTAGGCTGGGCAATCACACCCACAGTAAACCCCTTTTTTTGCAGCAGCCGACCGATTACGGCGGCGCCAAAGGAAGGGTGGTCAACATATGCATCGCCGGTTACCAAAACAAAATCCGGTCTTTCAATATTAAGCTCCAAAAGCTCCTTATAGCTAACGGGCAGAAAATTCAAGGTGTAGCCTCCATTTTTAAGTGTTTTTCCCATTCTACAAAAAACTTTTGAAAAGTTCAAATGTTTTTTGCAAATAAGAGGTGTTAAGATTCTTATAAATAAATCAAAAACAAAAAGGCCTCTTGGCGTTAAGCCAATTAGCCTTTAGTTTATTGCTTTAAATTATATTATGGAAAAATCTAACGGACGTTCTTTTCTGTATCCGTAATGATACAAAAGAGCAGCGGCAATCCTTTGAGATGCATTACCGTCTCCAAAAGGATTTTTTGCAGCGGCCATTTTTGCATAAGCTTCGGCGTCACCCAAATAAAGCTCCACCGTATTAAAAATATCCTCCATAGATACCCCAGCTAGGGCAAGCGTGCCAGCTGTCAACCCCTCGGGGCGCTCAGTAAGATTCCTAAGCACTACTACAGGCTTGTTCAAGGAAGGAGCTTCCTCCTGTAACCCTCCGGAATCTGTAAGCACCATATAGCTGCGGCTTATTAGGTTGTGCATCTCCAAAATATCTAAAGGTTCGATAAGCATAACCTGTGGGTGTCCGCCTAAAATCCTATGTGCCGTAGTTTTTACAGCAGGATTAGGGTGTACAGCATATACCACAACTACGTCCTTATGCTCATTCACCACCCGAAGCACCGCATTGCAAATATTCTCCAACGGATTGCCAAGATTCTCACGCCTGTGAGCCGTCATAACAATAACCTTATTACCATTGAAATCAATATCGTTTAATACAGCCGTTTTGAAACGGTAATTAGGAATTACGGTAGTTTGTAATACATCGATTACAGTATTACCCGTTACAAAAATGCTCTCACTGGGAATGCCCTCCCTAAGCAAATTTTGACGGGATAGCTCCGTAGGTGCAAAATTCAAATCAGAAAGAGCGGTAGTAAGCTTTCTGTTCATCTCCTCGGGAAACGGCTCCAGCTTGTTGTAGGTTCTAAGCCCGGCTTCAACATGCCCAACCCCTACCTTACTATAGTACGCCGCTAAGGAAGCAGCCAAGGTAGTCGTAGTATCACCATGCACCAGAGCAATGTGGGGTGCTTCCTTAGCCATAACCTTCTCAAGACCGTTTAACGCCGCCGTAGTGATTTGAGACAGGGTTTGGCTCTGCTGCATAATATTCAAGTCATAGTGAGGCTTAATGTCAAAGGTACTAAGCACCTGGTCAAGCATCTCCCTATGCTGTGCCGTCACGCACACGATTTGCTCTATTTCCTCATAGCGGTCAAGCTCCTTAACCAAGGGCGCCATTTTTATGGCCTCGGGTCTGGTGCCGAATATGCTCATTACTTTCAACTTTTTCATATATACTCCTTATTCCCCGTTCTAATCTAAAAGCTTATAAGCTCTAATCAACAAAGGAAAGCTTATAGCAAGTCCTAAGCTGATACTTAAGCTCCCTAGCCATATCATAAATATCCTCACCGGTAATGTTTAGCACCTGCTGATAAAATACCTCTGTCTGCTTATTGGATATGTTCAAGAAATATTGGTCGTGATTATATTCAATCTGCTGGTCAAGGGTTTTTGGCTTAAGCCATACGTTAAGGGCACGAAGCCGTATGCTCTCCAGCTGCTCCTCGGAGAACTTTAGCCCAAGTAGAAAGTCCGGTATAGCCTCAAACATGCTATAC
>CAYWBF010000218.1:0-5164 GCA_964456085.1 uncultured Eubacteriales bacterium | reverse complement strand
GTTATATTTCGATATACTTTTAAAGATGGGGAGTTTTCTACAAAGGTGATGCTGCCCCTTGGTGAAGGTGGGCAATAAAAAATACCCTGTAAGGCAATGTGCACAGCGCACTGATTAATGCCTTACAAGGTATTTTTTTGTTAAGGGTTGTTCAAATAAGGAGGGAGGTATTATTGTGTATCCTTACATAATTCCAACATACGTCCATATGCTACAGGGTTTGCTGTAAGTATAGACACTGTGCCGTTAGACAGCTTTAGGCTGTTTCCTTCCCAGTCTGTACCTACACCTCCAGCTTCCTGTAGAATAAGTACAGCGGCAGCGTAGTCCCATGTATTTAACAAAGGCTGGAAATATGCGTCTGCTCTGCCGCAAGCTATATAAGAAATCTCCAAGGCAGCCGAGCCAAAGCATCGAATACCCCTTGCAAATTTCAAGCACTCCTGTAGCACCTTTAAAACGCTGGAAACAGTATCCCTACCAGTTACCTCGTCAAATATTATTAAACTATCCTCGGCAGGTCGGCTTGATGCAAAAATTCTTCTGCCGTTTAGGTATGCGCCCTTTCCTTTTTCGCCAATGAAAAACTCTTTTGTAAAAGGATTATAAATAACGCCGAAAAGCACATAGTCATTTTGACAAAGGGCAAGGGATATACAGCTTAGGCTAAGGTTATGCATAAAGTTTGTTGTGCCATCTATAGGGTCAATAAGGAAATACATCTGGTTTTCCTTTGGAACGTTTGAGGTATCCTCCTCGCTTTGAAAGCCAATGGAGGAATCCAGTGCAGACAGTCTTTTTCTAAGCTCATTTTGAGAGTAGTAGTCAGCGTCTGTTACAAAATCGTTTATATTTTCCTTGTTATATACTTTTACACTCCCAAGGTTAATTATTTCTTCTCCAACCTCTTTTACGGTTTTTGCAATTTCGGCATATAACCCCGTTGGCGCATAAGCCTTAAGAATACCTTCGCTGCATAAATACTCGTATAAAGCCTGAGGTGTAGAGAAAATATAACTGTTAATTCCAACAGCGGCGGCCCCTTGAGTATTTTTTTCCAAGTCATCAATAAACAAGCACTCACTTGCCTCAAGGCCATGCTTCTTCAACAAGGTTAAATAAATGTCCTTATTAGGCTTAACAATCTTCATATCAGCCGATATATCCAAGGCATCAAAATATTTGAACACCTCAAAATTCTTACTGTATGTGTGGAATTGAACTCCGGCATTAGAGAGGAGATAAAGCTTATAGCCTGCCGCTTTAAGCTCCTTGACAATTTGTAACGAGCCGTTTATCGGCAGCATATGCTCAAACCAGTTATACAACACCTTTTTTAAGCCTTCCTTATATTTAGGCAACCGCTGAGCGATTTGCTCAAAAGCCTTGTCTATCTCTATAGTACCCTCATCAATCTGTCTCCACTCCGCAGAGGCATATAGCTCTTTAAGTATTGCCTCACGTTCCTCCGGCTCTTGAATCAGCTTTTTCAAAAAATACGGCGGATTAAAATCCACCAAAACATTTCCCATATCAAAAATAATATTCTTTATCAAGTTGCACCTCACATATATTCAGTTCCTACATTCTAAAGAACAATGCAGGTTGTTTCTAAACTTAAGTGGCGTAGTGCCGGTTTGTTTTTTGAATACTATGTCAAAATACCTGTAATCATTATAGCCTACAGCTTCTGCTATTTCGTTGACTTTAAAGCTTTCACTCCTCAAAAGCTCTATAGCCTTAGCAATCCTTATGCTATTAAGATATGAGTTAAATCCCACCCCGGCAAATTTGGCAAACAGCTTGCTCAAATAGCTTTCGCTAATATACAGAGCAAGAGCCACGTCCTTTATTGTAAGGTTCTTAGAATAGTTTTCCTCCATATACTCAATGGCCTTCCGTATATGTGCGTTTTTATAGGTGTCCTTAACTCTTTCTTCATTAGGAGCAGCAGACAATTGATTTTTAATTTTGGTTAATAGCGTCAGTACAACCTTATTGTCTATAGGCTTAAGCAAAAAATCTACAACCCCAAGACGCATAGCCTGTACGGCATATTCAAAATCATTGAAGCCGGACATTACTATATATTTGCAGCTAATAAGCTGGGATAGCTGTGATATTAGGCTTAAGCCGTCTATTTCCGGCATTCGTATATCGGTTATGAGTAAATCAGCCTTATAATCGATTACTGCCTTTTTTGCCGCCTTGCCGTCGTAAGCTGTGGCACAAACTTCAAAGCCCTGGGTTTTCCAGGGCAATGTAAGCTTAAGCTCCTCTAAGAGCAATGGTTCGTCATCGGCAAGCACTACCCTGTACATGGCGCTCACTCCACTTCTACAACCCCAAAGCCGGCAGCCTTTATTTCATCTCTATAATCCTTGTCCAGATGGACACAGTAAACCTTACTTCTTAGCTCCTCGGGAATAAGCTGCTTAAGCGTATTAAAATCACAGTGAGTAGGGTGTGAACTGGCTACGCTTGAGGTATCCTGGTAAAGCTTATCCAAGCTGCCATTCTTAAGGCTCGCCAAAACTTCATCTGGAATGTTTGTGGCATCACCGCTTACATAAACTGTAAAATCATCTGTTTTAATAACATATCCGTAGCACTGCATATCATCAACATGCTTTATAATGTATGGTATGGTTTGAACGTTAGGGTAGGGGGAGGTAGTATGAAGTCTGTAATTTTGGCGGTTAATGCCTGTGATGTCCAAAAATGCCTGAATAGAATTATTTGGGTGTACAATATTAATCACCTTGTTAAGCACATAGTAGCAGTAGGACACCAAAGTAGGGAGACTACCTGCGTGGTCTGCATGAAGGTGAGTAACTATAACGGTTATTTCGTTACAGCTTTGGAGCAACCCTTTTTTGTATAGCGTTTCAAAGTTAGATTCTCCACAGTCCACAAGAAATAGGTTGTTGTCACTGATAAAATAACTGTTTGTGTTTCTCATTAAAGGGTTAAAGGCAGAGCCACACCCAAGAAATTTTAATGCCATGATTATTCCTCCATCTAGGGGGTTTGGGGGAGTGAAGCTCCCCCAAGACTAAATCCCTAAAATAAAATATTTTTTTTTAAATGTACTACTATTTAATACCCGAGCTAACAAAGCTGTCAATAAACCTCTTTTGGAAAATAAAAAATAGCAATACCAAAGGCACAATTATTATAAACGTTGCGGCACACACGTTTGCCCATTGCATAAGAGCTTCCTTAGATTTTGCAAATAAAGCAAGCCCAACGGTAAGGGGACGATTTTCTACGGAGTTTGTTACAATTAAAGGCCATAGGAAATTGTTCCAGTGATAGCTTATGGAAACAAGGCCAAAGGAGATATAAGCAACCTTGGCACATGGTACATATATTTTCCAAATTATTTGCCAAATATTACACCCGTCAATAGTGGCGGCTTCACCAAGCTCCCTTGGAATGGTTTTAAAGGTTTGCCTTAATAGGAATATTCCAAAGGCGCTACCAAAAAAGGGTAGCATAATTCCAAGCTTTGTGTCAACCAGCTTTAAATCTCCAAGCATCATGTAGTTAGGAATAATAAGTACGTCGTTAGGAATTATTATCTGCATAAAAATTATGGCAAAGATTATTTTCTCGCCCTTGAACTTAAGCACAGCAAGTGCATAAGCAGCAAGCGTAACAGTCACGAACTGCACAGAAAAGGTTACAACAACTATCATTATTGTATTTATATAGTATTGCTTAAAGGGCACCGCACCCCAAACATATTTTATATTTTCCAAAGTAAATGGTGTATTTGGTATAAGGCTCATATTAAAGGATGGCTCTGTAAAGGTGGTGATTATGAGCCAAATAAGAGGAATAAGCCATGCCAGCCCAACAGCAAAGGCTAATAGATAGAATAAGGATTTTTTCATGATTTGCCCCCCTTAATTATAATGAATACGGCTGTCGGCCTTAATAAACTGGAACATTGCAATAGCCAGCATAATGCCAAGCATTATTACTGTTAGGGCAGACGCTACACCCTGGTCGAAGAAGGTAAAGCCATTTTGGTAAATATAGTATAACAGCAGCGTACTGCTGTTGTTTGGCATACCCTCTGTCATTATTACTACGTGGTCAACCAGCTTAAAGCAGTTAGTCAAAGCTATGGTAGATACGAAAAGGGTAGTAGGCATAAGTAGGGGCACAGTAATCTTAAAGAATATTAAAACACCGTTAGCACCGTCAATTCTTGCTGCCTCATACAGCTCCTCGGAAATATTCTGAAGCCCTGATAAAAAGAAAATCATCAAATATCCGGCTTCCTTCCACACATACATAAATGCCATAGCTGGCAGCACCGTATTTATGCCGGAAAGCAGATTCACGCTCTTTAGCCCGAAATACTTTAAAACCTGAGCAAACAACCCGGCATCGGGCATATAAATAAACGTCCAAATACTTGCAATAGCAATCATAGGCATTACTACAGGATAGAAAAATGCTGTACGCAGAACCCCTATGCCCTTAAATTTCTTATTTAACACTATAGCAAGAAGCAAGCCGATTATTATACTCGGCACAACCGTAAGAAACGCAAAATAAAAGCTGTTCCCCATAACCTTCCAAAACAAATCGGATTTTGCCAGCCGTAAATAGTTTTTAAGGCCGATAAACTCCGGTGCTCTCATTCCTAGCTCTAGCTGGTGAAAGCTTAAATAAATGCTTCGCAAAATCGGAAACACCGTAAATATGGATAGAAAAAAAATAGACGGTGCAAGAAGAATCCACGCTATAAGCGTTTCCTTGCCGTCTCTGGAAAGTTTTTTCATTTTCCCTAGTCCTCCTCTTTATATGGTAAACAGCCCCAAGGCAATATGTCTTGGGGCGTTTTTTTACTAACATGAGCTGGGCATAGCTCGAAACCTGCTTCTTAAATTTATGCTACGAAGCAATTCTCATATTATGTCTGTGTAAATCACGTTATTTATTGTATTTAGCTAAAGCCTCATCTGCCTCGGCTTGTGCGTCAGCCATTGCCTTCTCAGGTGTTTTTTGCCCGGTAACGGCAGCTTGGATATTGTCGTTTAGTATTCTCCACATCTTAGAGGCATCATAGGTAGTAAGCTCTGGCTTTGCGTATTGAAGCTGAACCATTGCTACCTTTGCTTGGGGAAGTGGTGAGTAGTAGTTTTTC
>CAYWBF010000217.1:0-5167 GCA_964456085.1 uncultured Eubacteriales bacterium | reverse complement strand
CGCCATTATACTAAATTTTTTTGAACTATGCAACTTGCTTTTTTTACAGGACTACTTCTCAGTCAAACAAGAAGCAAAAAATAAAAGGGATATAAGCTGGCTTATATCCCTTTTTAAAAAGAATCTTCTATTATAAATATTATTTGGTTGCTTACTATTTAAAAGTTTCGGTTACTCTGTTCATAGTTGAGCTGATTTCAATACTCTGTGGGCAGTTGGCTTCGCAAGCCTTACAGCCGATACACTTGTCTGCGGTAGCCTTGCCCTTTGTCTCCATGCGTAGTATCTCGTATATTCTCTTAGTGCTGTCGTAGCTTGAATATGTAATGTAGTCGTTAAGCAGCTCTATGCAGCGTGGAATATTTACGCCGCTGGGGCATGGCATACAGTAGCCGCATTTTGTACATGGCACTGTTGGGATTTGACTATAGGCTTCTTTAACCTTTTCAATAAGCTCATGGTGGGCAGGCTGAAGCTTTCCTATTTTGGATTCTTCGGCAAATCTAATATTAGCCTTTACTTGGTCAAAGGTGCTCATGCCGCTAAGAAGGAAGGAAACCTCATCCATGCTCCATAGCCAGTCCAAAGCTATTTGTACAGGGCTAAGGTTGCTATCGAAGTCCTTAAGAATTTTATCTACTCTTTCAGGAGGGTTGGAAATTCTACCTCCACGCAAAGGCTCCATAACTATTACCCCCAGCCCCTTCTCGGCAGCATACTTAAGCCCCTTCATTCCGGCTTGGTAATCATGGTCTATGTAATTAAGCTGAATTTGGCAGAACTCCCATTTATCGTAAGCGTCAACTATTTCAAAAAAAGCGCTTTGGCTGTCATGGAAGGAGAAGCCGATATGAGAAATTTTGCCTTCCTTCTGTGCCTTTTCCAGCTCCTCAAGAATACCAAATTTCAAAACAACGTCGTCCCAGCGTTGCTTATTTAAAGCGTGAAGCAAATAAAAATCAATGTGGTCTGTTTGAAGCCGCTTCATCTGCTGACTCATAAGCTTGTCAAAGTCCGCCCGGCTTTTTACCAGCCATAGAGGGAGCTTTGTAGCTATTTTTACTTTCTCCTTATATCCGCCCTTTAACGCCTTGCCCAAAAGCTCCTCGCTGTGGCCGTCATGGTATCCATAAGCTGTATCCAAATAATTTACTCCGCAGTCGATTCCGTGATGAAGCATTTTTATTGCCTCAGGCTCGTCAATCTGCCAGCCTTGCATTGGAAATCGCATACACCCAAAGCCCAGCGCAGATGGTGCAAAGTCAATTTTTCCGAATTTTCTATACTGCATTAAAATCCCTCCCATTAAAATATTAAACAAGTTTGAATTAGAATACCGCTCTTAATTCAGCACTGCTACGTAAGAAATTTTGCATTTTTTTGCCATAAGCTTTATAATAATTGAATGTTTCAAAAATATTATTAATTTTACATCAAAATAGTATTATTGGCAAGGCTAGGCAAAAAATTGGGAGATGAAGGTATTGGGTATTATTGAAAATTTAATTTTTAGTGTCAACGCTGTTTTGCCTGTATTTGTGGTTATGGCTACGGGGTATTTTCTAAAGCGCCGCGGAATGCTGGACAAGGCGACGGCTTCTGTGTTAAATACTCTTGTTTTTAAGCTGGGTATGCCTGCGCTGTTATTTGTTGATGTTTATAGCTCAAATCTTCGTGAGTCATTTGATATTAGGTTGATTTTACTTGTGGTGGTTGGTACTATAACATCCTTTTTTATTATATGGGGAGGAGCAGTGCTTTTAATAAAGGATAAGCAGTCTATAGGCTCCTTTGTACAAGGTTCTTTTAGGAGCAACTTCGCTATTGTGGGAGTGTCCTTTGCAATGGCTATTTTGGGCAGTAGGTATACAGGTAAAAGCGCAATTGTTTTGTCCTTCTTAGTACCAACATATAATATTCTTTCTATAATTGTACTTACCTGTTACAGAAAGCGAGAAGGCAAGCTTAATAATATTTTTAAAACATTTATTATTGAAATCAGTAGAAATCCCCTTATTTTAGGTATTCTTCTTGGAGGCATATGCTCTTTATCAGGGATTAAGCTGCCATCTGCTGTGATTAATTCCTTGGGATATTTTAAGTCTCTTACCACTCCTGTGGCTCTTTTAGTTTTGGGCAGCTCTATTAGCTTTGAAAATTTAAGGGGAAAGCTGCGTCTTGGATTGGCTGCTTCCTTTATAAAGCTTGTAGGGCAGTCTGTTATTTTTGTTTTGTTAGCTATATGGTTAAGGCTCGATGTTGAATCGGTGATAATAACTTTTGTCGCCTTTGGGGCACCTACTGCTATAGCCAGTTATATTATGTCTGCAGAATATCATAACGACGCCGAGCTTGCTGCAAATATTGTTTTGATTTCTACGCTGGCATCTTCTTTCACAATTACCCTTGGAGTTTTTATGTTAAAGACTCTGGGAATTTTGTAGAAAATTAAGACTTTGGCTTTTCTATACAAAATAACCAATGGAAAATTAAAAAAAACACCTAAAATTTTAAAATATTATTGAACTATTGAAAACCTTATGTTAGAATACCAGTGCAAAAGACCAAGGCAAAGAATTTGGCTCTCCCCCCATTCCTTGCTTTAGGTGTCTTAACGGGCGAAAGCCCATAAAATTATTTTGGAGGAATGTATTTATGGTATCAAAAAAGGAAATAATAGCTAAGTATGGAAGAAAAGAAAACGACACAGGTTCACCAGAGGTTCAAGTTGCTCTATTAACCGAGCGTATTAACCACCTAACAGAGCACCTTAAGCTTCACAAAAAGGACTTCCATTCCAGAAGAGGTTTACTTAAGCTTGTTGGGCAAAGAAAAGGCTTGCTTAATTATATTAGGCAGAGGGACATTGTTAAATATCGTGAGCTGATTGCTGAGCTTGGGTTAAGAAAATAACCCCTTCCCAACAACCGAAAGGAGCAAAATATGTATAAAACCTACTCCATGGACTTAGCAAACAGACCTTTAACCGTGGAAATAAACAGAGTAGCCGAGCTGGCCAACGGCGCAGCAATAGTCCGCTACGGCGAAACTGTAGTTCTAGTAACCGCCACTGCTTCAGAAAAACCAAGAACAGGGATTGACTACTTCCCATTAAGCATAGATTATGAGGAGCGTCTTTATTCTGTAGGCAAAATCCCCGGCGGTTTCATCAAAAGAGAGGGTCGCCCTACAGAAAAGGCCATTTTGACCTCTAGGGTTATTGACAGACCTATACGCCCTCTTTTCCCTAAGGACTACAGAAACGATGTTGCCGTTGTGGCGACAGTGCTATCCGTAGACCAGGACGCCAGTCCTGAAATTGCGGCAGCTATTGGCGCTTCTATTGCCCTTTCCATTTCAGATATTCCGTTTTTAACTCCCACTGCTTCTATAAGCATTGGCTTGATTGACGATAAGTTTATTATTAACCCCGGTGCGGCTGAGCGTGAGATTAGCCGTCTTTCATTAACCGTTTCCTCTACAAAGGAAAAGGTTATGATGATTGAAGCCGGCGCCAACGAAGTTACAGAAGAAGAAATGTTCAAGGCGATTATGCTTGGTCATGAGAAGAATATTGAAATAATTGAGTTTATCGAAGGTATAGTAAAAGAAGTAGGAAAGCCAAAGCATTCCTATACAGAACATGCCGTTCCCAAGGAGCTGTATGAGGCTGTAAGAGCCTACATCACCGACGCTCGAATGGAAGAAGCCGTTTTTACCGACAAAAAGCAGGAGAGAGACGAAAGAATGTCCTCCATCACAGATGAGGCAACGGCGGCACTTCTGTCCAAATACGAGGGCGATGAAAAAGATGAGTACGCTCAGCAGATTGCAGACGCCATTTATAAGCTTGAAAAGGAAACTGTGCGCCGAATGATTTTAAAGGATCACAAGCGTCCCGATGGTAGAAGGCTTGATGAGATTCGTTATCTAGCCTCGGAGGTTGACGTGCTTCCAAGAACTCACGGCAGTGCAATGTTCCAGCGTGGACAGACACAGGTATTAACCATTACAACTCTTGGCTCTATAGGCGAGGTTCAGCGATTGGACGGCCTTGACGAGGCAGAGGTTTCCAAGAGATACATGCACCATTACAACTTCCCAAGCTACTCCGTTGGAGAAACTAAGCCCTCAAGAGGGCCGGGAAGACGTGAAATCGGTCATGGTGCCTTGGCAGAGAGAGCGTTGTTGCCTGTTATCCCAACCGAGGAGGAATTTCCTTACGCTATAAGACTTGTTTCCGAGGTGCTAAGTTCTAACGGCTCTACCTCACAAGGTAGCGTTTGCGCTTCCACTCTATCCTTAATGGCAGCAGGTGTGCCTATAAAAAGGCCAGTTGCCGGTATTTCCGTAGGGCTTGTTACAGGCCAGGACGGAGACGACGACTTTGTTTTACTCACTGATATTCAAGGGCTGGAGGACTTTTTCGGCGATATGGACTTTAAGGTTGCCGGAACCAGCCAAGGTATTACCGCTATCCAAATGGATATTAAAATCGACGGGCTTACCCCTAAAATAATTCAAATGGCTTTGGAGCAAACCAAGAAGTCAAGAGAATATATTTTAGATGAAATTATGCTAAAATGTATTGACACTCCAAGACCGGAGATTTCCAAATATGCGCCTAAGATTGCTCTTGTTACCATTGACCCTGATAAGATGGCTGATGTAATAGGTGCAAGAGGTAAAATTATTAAGCGTATTATTGAAGAATCTGGGGTTGACAAAATCGACACTGAGGACGACGGAAGAATTTTCGTTGCTTCTAACAGTGCGGAGAAGGTTAAACGGGCGGTTGATATTATTAATGCAATCGTTTCCGACCCGGAAATAGGAAAGATTTATACCGGCAAGGTAACTCGTATAATGAACTTTGGTGCATTTGTAGAGATTGCCCCCGAAAAAGAAGGGCTTGTGCATATATCCCAGCTTGCTAAGGAACGTGTTAAGCAGGTTGAGGACGTGGTTAAGGTTGGAGATACAATTGATGTTATGGTAACTGAAATTGATGAACAAGGGAGAATCAACCTTTCCAGAAAAAAGGCTTTGCCAAAAAGTGAATAAGCTTTTACAATAAAAAAACGGAGCCGTAATTCATAATTACGGCTCCGTTTTTTATTTAGAACTGGGTGAAATTAGGATTTATAATTTCGCCCAGCTCTTTTTT
>CAYWBF010000216.1:0-5203 GCA_964456085.1 uncultured Eubacteriales bacterium | reverse complement strand
GTGCTCGTTTCTACAAGTGCTTGTGTGGAATACTTGTTTTTGCTCTCTATAATTTTAATAAGCTCACTGCCCAATGTATTGCCAAGCTTAAAGCTGTTAAAAACTAGCAAATATAAGTGTTTTATGGCTGCCTTAGCAATTAAGCCGTAGTTTTCAAAGGCGTCTATATCATCACAACGGATAGCCACACGCGCCTTGGCAAATGCCGCTTCCATTCTTATATGCCCAAATAATAATTTTGCCGAGTATTTTTCCGAAAGTATAATTATTCCATCACAAGCTACGCTTTGAAGCCTTTGCTTTATCTCCAAGGCTTTTTCGTAGCTTAAGGAGTTCTCCTCGTAAATAATATTGGTTTCTGCCGCCTCATCTAATAACAAGCCATCAGACGAGGCTTCCTTTATGCCCTGTAGAAACCCTTCAATAAAAAGCTCGCTTCTTTCTCCTACAAATATCAAACCTATATTTTTGCACCCTGATTTTAACAGCTTTCTTGTTATTTTATATCCTGCAAGCCGCTCGTCAAAGGCAGTAAAGCTCATGCTCTCCCCTACCCCTGGCTTTCCGCAAACGATCCTTGGAATCATAGCACATTTTTCCAAATCCTCTTGGGTGATTTCCTTCTTCAAAAAAATAATGCCTTCTGCATTGTTTATAGTTTTAGGTGAAGGCTCCAGAGCAATTTGAAGCTTGTACCCCTTTTTTTCAAGAGAGCATAGTAACCCTAGCATAAGCTGGGTACTGTTAAGAAAAGAAAAGCTCTCCTTATCCATAAGCATAACAACCGTCCATGATTTGTAGTAAACCTCATTTGTCTTGGTGATTTTCTCCACATAGTGAAGCTCCTTGACTATTGAGAGTATTTTGTTTTTTAACTCTTGGCTAATGGAGCGCTTACCGCTTAACGCATATGAAACTGTACTTGGAGAGCACTCCGCCTTTTTTGCAATATCATAAATAGTTATCCTTTTCTTAATAAAACCGCCCCCCTAGCCTAACAAATCCGGTCGCTTTGCCTGTGTACGCAACAGGCTTTGCTCCTGCCGCCACTTATTAACATTTTCATGGTGCCCTGAAATTAACACCTCTGGTACAGCCTTCCCCATAAAAATCGGTGGACGGGTATACTGGGGATACTCTAGTAGGTTGTCAGAAAAGCTCTCCTGTCGAAAGGATTCCTCCTTGCTAAGAACACCGGGGATAAGTCTTGATACTGCATCAATTAAAACCATTGCCGCCAGTTCCCCACCTGTCAGCACATAGTCACCTATAGAGATTTCCTCCGTAACAATTTCTTCAACTACTCTTTCGTCAATTCCCTCATAGTGACCGCACAGTATTATTAAATCCTTTTCAAGGGCAAGCTGCTGTGCCTTTTTTTGATTAAAAGGCTTGCCCTGTGGGGTTAAGTAAATCACGGGGGTGTTTTCCTTGGTGAGGGGGGCAAGGCTTTCGTATGCCGAGTAAACCACATGTGGCATAATGACCATTCCAGCGCCGCCGCCATAGGGGTAGTCGTCTACTCGTTTGCTTTTGCAGGTAGAGAAGTCCCGTATATTAATGCAGTTTATATTGATTATACCCTCATTTGCCGCCCTTTTTATAATGCTGTGATTCAGTCCCCCATAAATCATCTCGGGAAACAGCGTAAGCACATGGTAATTCATCACCCTCTCAACCCCTCCATAAGCGCTACGGTCATTTTATTTTCTGCCAGACTTACCGATAAAATACATTTTTTGATAGCAGGAATTAATATTTCCTCTGACGTGGCTTTATTCTTAACAACGTATACATCATTCGCCCCTGTATCAATAATATCTGAAAGCTCTCCCAAAAACTCTCCTGTCTCCGTCCAAACATCCATGCTGTATAAATCACCTATATAATATTCATCTTCCTCTAAAGGCAGCGCCATATCCTTTGGGATTTTTATTTGTCCACCCTTTAGACTCTCTGCTTGATTTCTGTCGTCAATGCCCTTTAGTTTTAAAATCACAAAGGATTTATGATACCAAACCCTTTCTATCTCAAGAATCAGTTCCTTGTCTCGTAAAAATACGTTTATATTCTCCAGCAGCTCAAACCTTTTAATATCGAAAGTGGTGGGGATAACACGAATATCACCCTTAATCCCATGGGAGTTTACAATTTTTCCTATCTCTAATTGCTTTGACATAATTTATTCATTCCTTAAGTAAATTTAATTTTTCTAACATGTCTCTATTATATCAGAAAATTACATAGAAAGCTAATAGGGATATTTTTCTGCAAAATAATCAAAAAAAGGTGCTGCCCAATAATTAAGGCAACACCTTTTATATAGCGAAGGACGCTATTGAATGATTTCAACAACGATTCTTTTGTCAGCATGAATGGCGGCTGCCTTCATTACTGTTCTTATTGCTTTAGCAATTCTGCCTTGCTTGCCGATAACCTTACCTATGTCGTCCTCTGACACCTTTAGCTCGAGAATAGTGCATCTCTCGCCTTCAACTTCATTGATAGAAACGGCGTCAGGGTTGTCTACTAAATTTTTAGCAATAACTTCCAATAAATTTTTCACTTAATTATACCTCGCATTCAAATAGTTGAAAAATTAATTTTTTTCATAAACGCCGGCTTTTTTAAGCAATGTCCTTACCGTATCGGTAGGCTGTGCGCCGTTAGATAACCATTTCTTCGCTTCTTCAACTTCAACTTGAAGCTTGATAGGCTCTTTGGTAGGGTCGTAATATCCAAGCTCTGCAATTGCTTCGCCATCTCTTTGTGTTCTTGCGTCAGCTACAACAATTCTATAAAAAGGAGCTTTTTTTGCACCCATTCTCTTAAGTCTTATCTTAACTGCCATTTAATCACCTCCATATAATTTTTGTACAATAATTTATCTCATAAAGGGCAGACCCATAAGGCCTTTTTTACCTTTAGACATATCAGAAAATTGTTTAACCATTTTTTTCATTTCGTCAAATTGCTTAAGCAGACGGTTAACCTCTTGAATACTTCGGCCGGAGCCGTTGGCAATACGTTTTTTTCGAGGGCCGTTAATAATGGCTGGGTTTTGACGCTCGCCCTTAGTCATGGACTGGATAATAGCCTCCACATGTACAAGTGCCTTTTCGTCTATTTCAACGCTACCCATATCCAGCTTGTTCATACCAGGAATCATTCCAAGAATGTTTTTAAGCGGCCCCATTTTTTTAAGCTGCTGCATTTGGCTTAAGAAATCATCAAGGTCAAACTCGTTCTTTTTAAGCTTTGACTCCAGCTTTTTAGCTTCTTCCTCGTCAAAGGTCTGCTGAGCCTTGTCAATAAGACTTAAAACATCACCCATGCCAAGAATCCTTGAGGCTACCCTGTCAGGGTAAAATTGCTCAAGTGCATCAAGCTTTTCACCTACACCAACAAATTTTATAGGCTTCCCCGTAACAGCTCTTACAGAAAGCGCAGCACCCCCACGGGCATCACCGTCAAGCTTTGTCATTATAACTCCGTCTAATCCAAGCTGACTGTCAAAGCTTTGAGCAACAGTAAGTGCGTCCTGCCCTGTCATAGAGTCAACCACCAGCAAAATTTCTTGTGGGCGAACGGTTTTCTTTATGCTAATAAGCTCCTGCATAAGCTCCTCATTAATATGGAGCCTACCGGCTGTGTCTATCAAAACTGTATCAAAGCCATTTTGGGAAGCATGTTCTATACCCTTTTGGGCAATATCCACCGGCTTTGTGCTGTTGGCGATGGAAAAAACAGGAATGTTAACGTTTCCCCCTACAACTTCCAGCTGCTTAACGGCAGCAGGACGGTAAACGTCACAAGCAACCAACAACGGCTTCTTGCCCTGTTTTCTTAAAAGCGCACCCAGCTTGCCCACTGTAGTTGTCTTGCCGGCACCTTGCAGCCCCACCATCATAAAAACGGTAGGCGGCTTTGCAGAAAAGGTAAGCTTTGAGGCGGTGCCCCCCATCATGGACACAAGCTCATCATTAACTATCTTAATTACCTGCTGGGCAGGGGTAAGGCTTTTTAAAACCTCCTCGCCCATAGCCTTTTCAGAAACTGTATTTACAAAATCCTTAACAATCTTAAAATTTACGTCCGCCTCTAGCAGAGCCAGCCTAACCTCACGCATAGCCGCCTTTACATCGGCCTCGCCAAGCTTGCCTCTGCCCTTAAGCTGCTTAAAAATATCCGACAGCTTGGAGGATAGGTTCTCAAACGCCATATTAACAACCCCTAACTAAAATTAAAGCAACAAATCCAACACCAAATGCCTTAGGGTAGTAAACCTCTTATTAAAATGAAGATTTAAGCTGTAGCTCGAGGCACTGTCTGCTCTGCTTTTAAATCCAGCATAGTCAGGCTCCCCGTCTCCGTAGCCCTCCTCTAAATCCAAGGAAAGCTGCTCAATTATTTCGCATATTTCGTTTATCTTTTCTTTTTGGTCAATGTATTTTTTGTACAGGCAAAGCTTCTTTTCATATTCAAGCAGCTTATTTTCGGTACGGCTTATTAAATCTGCAACGGCTTGATGAGAAATATTTAAAAGCTCCGCAATTTCATTTTGGGATAAATTCTCGTGGTAGTACAGCTCAAAAAACTTACGCTGCTTTTGCGTAAGCAGCTCGGAATAAAAATCGTACAGAAAAACAATTTCCAACATAAGCCCCCACACCAGACCATTCAAGTTTTTTTACTTGCAGGTTGAATTTTATATTGTAATGGTTTAATTGTCAAGTAAATTTTTTATTTGCCTTGCCAAGCTTTTTGTGCTGAAGTCAATTTCATAAAAAAAATGCGCTGCGAAATCTTTTTTCTGTTTCGCAGCGCATTTTTTATTCCATCTGGCTATTTAGAAATTCCAATGAGGCTTTTTATTTCCATAAAAGGATTGGAGGTTTCAATTTCCTCAGTTGTGTTGTCTTTTTTTATTTCCAGAATTCCATTATGGGCTTTGAGGGTTGCTACCGGATCAAATCCCAGAACTGAGTACCTGGCCAGTCCGCTGTCACTTTCCATGGACTCCAGGAGGAAACTACTGGGGTATTTAGAGTATATCTTTTTAAATAAATCAAAAGGAGCGTCAAAATTAAGTTTAGTACTTCTAACTTCTTTTTTCAATTTGTATTCGCCAAAAACATTCACTGCCTTGCATGTTGTCACCATTTTTAGTCACTGACACTCCTATACTTCATTGTACTATTTA
>CAYWBF010000215.1:0-5219 GCA_964456085.1 uncultured Eubacteriales bacterium | reverse complement strand
CCCCTAGTAAATATTCTTGGCTTTCAGCCGTAACAATAATTCATTATACTATTTCACAAAAAAATTGACAACTAAAATAATATATGCAAGAATTATAGAATGAATAAAAAAGGAGGGATAGTGTTGCAGGAAAAAGAAATAAAGCCTACTTCAATAGGCGGCCAAGCAGTCATTGAAGGGGTTATGATGCGTGGAAAAAAAATGTACGCCATGGCTGTGCGACGGCCTGATAATACAATTGAGGTTCAAAAAAAGGATTTTAAGCCGATTTCTGAAAAGTACGGGATTCTAAAGCTGCCCATACTTCGGGGAGTCGTTGCTTTTGTGGAGTCCTTAGTTATTGGCATGAAAATAATTAGCGACTCGGCAGAAATGTCCGGGCTGACAGAGCTAGAGGACGACCAGCCCCCTTCGTCCTTTGACCGCTTTCTCACAAAAACCTTTGGTGATAAGCTAAACGACTATATAATTTATTTCAGCGTTGCCATAGCTATTGTAATAGCTGTGCTGCTTTTTATGCTACTGCCCGTTTGGCTATCCAGCTTTACGAGGGGACTGATTGGGGAGAACAAGCTTTTACTAAGCATAGTCGAAGGTGTTATGCGTATTGCTATTTTCTTGCTGTACATTGGGTTGATTTCCAGGACGAAGGATATACAGCGGATTTTTATGTACCATGGGGCTGAACACAAAACCATAAACTGCTTTGAGCACAGAGATCCACTGACTGTAGAAAACGTCAGAAAGCACACAAGGCTACACAAACGCTGCGGAACAAGCTTCTTGCTTATTGTAATGGTGGTTTCCGTTCTGGTGTTTATGTTTGTCAAAACCGATACAGTTTGGCTTAGGGTTGTATCAATGGTGTTGCTAACACCTCTTATTGCCTGACTATCCTATGAAATAATTAAATGGGCAGGGAAAAGTAAAAGCCCTCTAGTTGCAGTGGTTAGCTACCCCGGTCTTTGTTTGCAAAGGCTGACCACAAAGGAGCCTTCCGACGCCCAAATTGAAACAGCTATTATGGCCATGAACGAGGTGCTTAGTGCAGAGGGTGAAGAATGAAGATAACTGTATCGGAGGCTTTCGTCAGAGGGAAGGAAATCTTGGACAGGGCAGGCGTTTCCTCCAAGTATATTGATGCAAGGGTGCTGCTATCCTTTGCCGCAGGGTTAACCCAGGTTGAGCTTTTTACCAATCCTACGCATATTATTAATGAAGATGCTTATACAAAATATATGCTCCTCATTGAAAAGAGGGCGAAAAATGAACCTGTAGCCTACTTAGTCGGCACTACGGAATTTATGGGGCTACCTTTTAAAGTAGACAGCCGAGTTCTAATTCCTAGGGGCGATACAGAGGTTTTGGTTGAGCTTGTTTTGGAGGATATTAAAAGCAATAATAGGAAACAGCTTCAAATTTTGGACTTATGTACCGGCTCGGGTTGTATTGCGGTTTCATTAGGGCGGTTTGCTAAGGACATGGGCATAGATATTGGCGTAACGGTTACAGATATTTCAACTGGGGCGTTGGAGCTTGCAAAGGAAAACGCCGTGGCTAATGAGGTAGAGATAAGCTTTGCGCAAGGAAGCTTGTTTAGCTGCTTGGATAAAGGGCTACGATTTGACTATATTGTGTCTAACCCTCCTTATATAGACGCCGAGGAAATGGATGGGCTTATGGCTGATGTCAAGGACTATGAGCCGCACCTTGCCTTGTATGGGGGGCAGGACGGTTTGGATTTTTACAGGGAAATTGCCTGTGGGGCAAGGGAGTTTTTACAGCCGGAAGGCAAGCTGTTTCTTGAAATTGGAGCAGAGCAAGGAGACGCAATAGAGCAGATACTCCGTTACAATGGATTTAGAAATATTTTTATAAAAAAGGATTACGCAGGCTTACCAAGGGTTGCTTGCGGCTTAGCATAAAGTAAACTACCATCTACTGGACTAGAATCTTGGGGGAGCTGCACTCCCCCAAACCCACTAGCCTAATAATTATTAATGAAGGGTTTGAGACTATGTTTGACAAACTTGAAGAATTGGAAATAAAATATGAGGCTCTTTCCGAAAAAATAAGTGACCCGGAAACTATGAGCGACCAGTCCGCTTGGCGGCAGCTTATGAAAGAGCACAGTGACTTAACGCCTATTATCGAAAAATTCAGAGAATACAAAGGTGCGCTTAAGGCTTTAGAGGAAACAAAGGAAATGCTATATGAAAGTGCGGACGATGAATTTAGGCAGCTTCTTAAGGACGAGCTGAAAAGCTGCCAGGAGAGCTTAGAGACTTTAAAAAATCAGCTAACCATTTTGCTTTTACCAAAAGACCCTAACGACGAAAAAAACGTTTTAGTTGAAATACGTGGTGGTGCCGGCGGAGATGAGGCAGCGCTTTTTGCAGGGGATTTGTTTAGAATGTATTCACGCTACGCCGAGCGCAGACGTTGGAAAACAGAGATAATGAGTGCCAACGACCACGACTTAGGCGGCTTTAAGGCAATCGTTTTTATGATAACAGGCAAGGGCGCTTACTCTCGCTTGAAATACGAAAGCGGTGTGCATAGGGTTCAGCGTATTCCTGTAACAGAGTCCAGCGGAAGAATACACACCTCTACGGTAACCGTAGCTGTACTTCCAGAGGCGGAGGAGGTTGACGTTGAGCTTGACCTTAACGATGTTCGTATTGACGTTTTCCGCTCCTCAGGCAATGGAGGACAAAGCGTTAACACCACAGACAGTGCCGTTAGAATAACACACAATCCAACAGGTATCGTAATATCATGTCAGGACGAAAAATCTCAGCTTAAGAACAAGGAAAAGGCGCTGAAAATTCTTAGAGCCAAGCTATATGACTTGGAGCTTGAAAAGCAGCAATCGAAGCAATCGGAAGAAAGAAAGAACCAAGTAGGAACAGGCGACAGAAGCGAACGCATAAGAACCTATAATTTTCCACAGGGACGTGTTACCGACCATAGAGTAGGCTTAACACTGCATAAGCTAGACGTTGTACTTGACGGTGAGCTTGACGAAATAATGGACACACTCATAACCACCGCACAGGCGGAAAGCTTAAAATAGTATATATTTAATTTTGCGAAACAGTTACCTTTGTAACTGTTTTTTATTTTTGTCCAAATTCTAATCTTGAAAACTATTAAAAGTACATAAGGGCACATTGACAAAATATATATAATTTGTTATTATTGCTATAAATAAAACTTAACGGGGTATGTGTATGATTGTAAATAAGAATAGATTTTTACGAATGTTACGTTGCTCCTCTAACCTTTTGTTAGAATGTGTAGGTTATCTTACGGAGCTGGATTCTAAATTTGGAGACGGAGACCACGGGGTTACTATTGAGAAAATTGCTAAGCTTATTTTAAGTCATATTGATGGATATAGTGGTGAAACGCTTTATGATTTTGTCGCCGCCCTTTCCAAAGGCATAATGGGTATAGGGGGGGGAGCAGCTGGGCCTTTATGGGGAACGCTGTTTGAGGGGTTTGCCATGCCCCTTAAGGATAAGGAAGAAATTGAGCCGGAAACCCTAAAAGCTATGTTTGCCTCTGCTCTTGAGGAATTGCAGTCCATCTCTAACGCCAAGGTAGGGGATAAAACAATGATGGATACCCTTATTCCCGCTGTAGAAGCGGCACAGTCTGCACCTTTAGACCCAAAGGAAATTTTGTCCCAAGCGGCACTTGCCGGTGAAAACGGCTGCAAAGCTACAGAAGGCTACGCTGCAAAATTTGGACGGGCAAAGAATTACAAGGAAAAAACAATTGGCACACCAGATGCCGGTGCAGTTAGCTTGTCCTTGCTTTTGAGAGGTTTTGCAAACGGGGTATAGAGTTTTCATATAAAAATGTTGTATGGATTAAGCTTGTTACATATAAATATCAGAGAGGGGAGTAATTATTATGAAAATGAAAAAATTTATCAACAATCCGTCGAACCTTACAAGTGAGCTACTTCAAGGCTTTGCCATGGCCAATAAAGATATTGTTGAGCTTAAGCCAAACAATTTGGTTGTTAGCAAAGCATTGGAAACTGCCGACAGGGTAACCATTGTGACCCAAGGAGGAGCAGGTCATGAGCCAGCCTTATCCGGCTTTGTAGGCGATGGAATGGTAGATATATCCGTAGTTGGTGATATTTTCGCCGCACCAGGCCCAGATGCTTGTGTGGAGGCTATAAAGCTTGCTGATAAGGGCAAGGGAGTGCTGTACGTTGTGCTTAACCATGCCGGAGATATGCTCACAGGCAACCTTACTATGAAGCAGGTTCAGAAGCTTGGGCTTAACTGCCTTAAGGTTGTAACCCAAGAGGACATTGCCAACGCCCCAAGAGAAAACTCAGACGACAGACGTGGTCTTGTTGGCTGTATTCCTACATATAAAATTGCAGGCGGAGCTGCCAAGGAAGGCAAGAGCCTTGAAGAGGTAGCGGCAATCGCCCAAAAATTTGCCGGCAACATGGCTACATTAGCTGTAGCCGTTAGAGGTGCAACCCACCCGGCTACAGGCGGAGTAATAGCCGAGCTTGACGACGAGGAAATGGAAATCGGCATGGGTCAACACGGCGAAGGCGGCGGTGGCAGACAGCCTATGAAAACCGCCGACGAAACAGCAGTTATCATGCTTGATGCCTTAATCAAAGACTTGTCCATAGCTGACGGTGAAAAAATCATGCTTATACTAAACGGCACCGGCGCTACAACCCTAATGGAGCTGTACATTATCTACAGAAAATGCGTTGAATATCTAAAGAGCAAAAACATTGAGGTAGTAGCAAACGCCGTTGGGGAGCTGTTAACCGTTCAAGAGCAGGCAGGCTTCCAAATGTTTATGGCAAGAATGGACGACGAGCTTCTACGCTACTGGAATGCCCCATGCAACACTCCAGCTCTCAAAAAGCTATAATTATAAAATTAACAATGTAAATATAAAGGAGGAACCAAAATGTCAGCTACATTTATGCACATTGGAATCCCAATAACAAACAAGAAACCAAACATGACCTACAACGAAGGCGCAAAGCTTTGGAAAACCAACCCGGACGATTATGACTATAAGATTGAATATCTAAAATTTGAGGAAGGCACCCCATTTCCCGAAATAATGCACAAAAACCCTCACGTAGCCTTTAAGGTAGACGACCTCCAAAAATCCATAGACGACGCCGACAGCGTTATAGTACCTCCTATGGGCATAGCCCC
>CAYWBF010000214.1:0-5222 GCA_964456085.1 uncultured Eubacteriales bacterium | reverse complement strand
TTTATAAAGTATGTAATACTATCTTAATAAAGAAAATAGTGATTATCTTATATTTTTGACTGATTTAAAGATGATATGGATTATTTATATTAGGTTATTCGAGAAAGAGGAAGATTATGGAACCAGTGATTTTTATGTTTTGTTTAACACTGCACAATATTGAAGAGGCACTATGGCTTACGGAGTGGAGGTTGAAAACAATGCCCAATAGCCGTAGGTCGCCCCAAAAACTGCATTTTATTTTTGCAGTGTTAGGAATTACCATACTAGGTTATTTGGCATCTGGGTTACATATTATGTATCCTACTAATTCAATGATTGAATTTTGTTATATCGGTTTTGTAGGAGCTATGCTCGTAAATGCCATAGTCCCTCATCTGCTGCTTACAATAAGATACAAAAAATACTGCCCCGGAGTATTAACAGGTTGTTTCCTATTAGTACCATTTAACAGTATTATTCTTTACAATGCTGTCACATCATATTTGAACGTAAGTGAAGTTTTAATAGCCACTATTGCTGTGGGAGTGTTGCTTCTCGTGTCAATCCCTGTTTTTGAAAGGATAGCAAAAACTTCATTAAGGGATTTAAAATAATAGAGTTTTCATAACTTCAAATTAACTTTAGCTGAATAGCACCTTATGTTATTCATAAATGTAGTGTAGGGTATGAGTAAACCCTGCATTGTAAGCAAGCATTACCTACAATCCCTGCTGCAATTCCAAAGGGAGAAGTTGTACCTATGTTGTGCAAAGCAATTCAAGGCATTGCTTATGGCAAACACCGATAAAAAGTACCCAAGCCACCTTTTAAAATGATACATACCTATACCTTTACCACAGACTAAAATATTTTTCGTCAAAAAAGCCGCCAAGAAATTGGCGGCTGCTTTGCTATGCTTCGGGATTAATTCTGTTTGCAAATAGTATACTTTAATTATTTCTGATTATCTTCGTACCACGCCTGTATACTTCCATACAGCTCCCGAGTATCGTTAGCATCGTGTAGGTTTAGAAATACATAATTACCGCTGACACCGTTCAATTCGAGATAGATGTACGGTGGGCTGGGCATCTTGACATATGCAAGACCTTCGCCAAGGTTGCTAATTTTGACTTGACCCTTCTGAGTATTCCCTACCCCAAATCCATCACCACGAATTAGGGTGGGTATTTCTTTGATTAGTCTCACCGAGTTTATTTCGCTCTTAGTGACCGTGACTCCATATGAGGACTGAATTATTAGCTTATCGCCATCCATAAATACAACCGGTTCCCGAAATCCGCGGACAAAGCTGCTGATAGTCATAACAGCGACCACCATAATAATTGCAACCATAATGGACTTGATTATGAATGATTTCTTCATGGTCATAGCACCCCTTTTCGTATTTTTTCAACGATACTACCACCCCGAATTTGAGTAACTGAATATCGCATTGTGACCCAGGTAATTACGAATACGCCAAGTATGCAATACACTATCGCAAGCCACGGAAACTTATAATCAAAACCCATAGAGAGCATCATAAACCTATGAATTAAAAACGATGCTACACCACCTAGCGGCAATCCAATAATAAGCGATTTAGCAGAACATAATACGCTTTCAAGGTTCAACATACGGTTAAGTCCGGTATGCGTCATACCAACACTTAGTAAAACTGCTAACTCTTGCGAACGCGAACGCACATTTGTGGATATTGTGCTGATTACATTGGTCAAACCTATCAGCGTCAGCATACCGACAAAGCCGTAAATAAATACCTTGATTAAATTTATAATGTTGTGTATAGCGTCCGTTGCTTCTCTTACGTCATATACTTCAACATACATTTCCTCATCGGTATTGTGTGGAATTAATTCATTCACTACAACGTTGGCATGTTCCGTGAAGCCCTCAATATCTTCAGGGTTAGCGAACCAATTGTAATACATTGCGTCAAGTCTTGGTACAATCACGGTCAATTCGCTTCTTGCCCCGGTGAACCCATGCAATAATTCCTCCGGCACTTCCATAAGTTCGCCGTGCAATGTCACATCCATAGCAGGGAGGCTAATACTTTCAATATGAACCGTCTGATTGCTAAACAGATATGGTGCGAAAGCCGATTTTTTCCCGTCATTAGCCATATATCTGTAAAAATTAACGAGAATGTTTGAACCAGGCTGAACGCCAGCCTGCTCACAAAGTTTAATGTAGTTCTCCGAATCCACAGTCAGCAGCCAAGCTGAAACCTCATAGTTGCCATGGTTGCCACGGTTTCCCATTACCTCCAGCATTTCAGGTGTTATCATGTTTTCAGGCAGGGTTGCCGAACTAGCATGATAAAAGCCTCCTACGCCAATTAGGTTTGTATTAGGAAATTCCCGTAGCCTTGTGGTGATTTCGTCTGCTGTGTCGCTTTCAATGGGGTTATATGTGAAATCCACCGCCTCCCTTTCATCGCTGAATGAAATTTGATAAGTACTCATGACTTGCGCCGCCACGGACACATCTATATTTGGAAACAATAAATTTGTCATATTGTCAACCTGTGCGCTAATTCCACCAACCGTTATAAAAAGTATTACACTTACGGTAAGCGACACCACAGTAGCCCGATAATTACGGCTGCTGCGTTTTAGCGACTTGTACGCAAGCAATCCCTCGAAACCAAATAGTTTTTCAACAAGGAGATTTGATCCGATTTGCTTTTCTTTAAGTTTAACCTCGCCCATTCCTCGAATCGCATCAATAGCAGGGATTTTTGCCGCTTTGTGCGCAGGAAGCCACACCGACAGCAGTACAGTAGCGAACGCCACAATTACAGAAACTACCATAGGTTGCCAAGCAATTACAAATCCGAACACCAACTCTGAACCTATATCATCAATACTGTTCCAAGCGGATAAAAAGTGATTGGCAACATTTACGCCTATGAAAGTCACAACCAGACCAAATGCGATTCCGGTCGGAATACCAATTACTGAAAGCATCAAGCCTTCATACATAACCGTCTCAGCAATCTGCAGTTTTGTTGCCCCGACGCTTTTTAATGTGCCAAACTGCGCTATACGTTCGCCGGCGCTTATACGGAACGCATTAGATACAACATTAACAGATACAGCAACAATAATAAGACTAATAACAGCGCCAATGCCAACGAGGGTAAGCATATAAACGCCTTTGTCATAATAATTTTCGCCCATGTCTTTTGTGAACATAGCATGGCCACTGGCTAAAAAACCATAAACGGCATTTATCATAGCAGCGGATAAAACATTTCCGAGAAGAGTCCAAGCCGTGCGTCTACGGTTTACCATTAGTTGGCTGTACGCCAATTTTGCAGTCAGTTTCATTGACTCACCACCCCGGTTGCATGGGCGAGCAACGGCGCGTTCTTTGCGCCGTGACCAGCCCCGGTTGCATGGGCGAGCAACGGCGCGTTCTTTGCGCCGTGACCAGCCCCGGATGCATGGGCGAGCAACGGTGCGTTCTTTGCGCCGTGCGGAATGAGATTGTAGAATTGATAAATCAACCCGATATTACGGCGGCGAAAGATGGCGAGTTCACTCTCATTTTGTTTGAAAATCTCATTACCGTCAACAGTAACTGTGCTGGAAGTCGGTCGGTCAACGCCGCCAATCAAGTGCATGAGGGTAGATTTGCTGGAGCCGGACGTACCGACGATGGCGACGAACTCGCCTTTGTCCACGCTGAAGCTCACGCCGCCCAACGCTGTAACCGTCGTGTCGCCTTTGCCGTATGTCTTTATCAGTTCTTTAACTTGAAGGATCGCCATATGTTAAACCTCCTACTGTATGTTTGGTGTAATTATATCAAGATAAAGTGACTTTTTGGTGACTATTTTCCCCTCTAAAGTGACAGTTTAGTCACTTAAAGAATTTCAATGTAAATTTTGCGCCTAAACCGCTACCACTCTTGCAGCCATTAAAACCACCTACTTCTATCAGGTTGTTTTGTATCTACAAAGAGAAAATATAATTGACTTTATAATTTAAAATAAATATTATTAAAATTATGTAAGTTCTACCAAATTGAAAATCTGCAATTTCGTCGAACTAATATTAAAATAATATTAAATCATAGGAGTGGAGTTAAAATGAATGATTTTCTTCTTTTAAACGGCGCAAAAGCAACCGAGGTAGACGACAAAATTATAATTACAGCTCTGCCAAAAACAGATTTTTTTGTTAATCCTGAGAACGGAGAAAGCAGTTTAAATGCACAGTATGTTTATAAACTGATAAAGGGCGACTTTATTGTGCAAGCTAAAGTGAGTCATGATTTTATATCTACATACGATGCGTGTGTTTTACTTGCCTTTGACAATGAGAAAAGATGGGCAAAGGCTTGCTTTGAACTAACTGATTTTGGAACAAAAGCTGTTGTTACAGTTATGACAAACGGAACGCCTGATGATGCAAATGGTGTAAACATTGAAAAAGACGAGGTATGGCTACGATTGTCACGAAAAGGTGATGTTTTTGCTGTTCATTACTCAGTTGATGGTAAAGAGTTTGCTATGGCAAGAATATGCAGTATTCCTATGAGTGAAGAAATAAAGGTGGGTATGGTTGCACAGTCACCTTTGGGTGAAGGCGGCAATATGATTTTTGAGCATTTTACTTTGGAAGCTAAAAGCTTAACAGATGTTCGCAAGGGAGTTTAGTGCAAGCAGAAAGTTAGTGGTTTTACCACAAACAAAAAAACCCTATAAAATAGAAACAGTTTTTAGAGCCTTTACAGGCTCTTTTTTACTGTCTATTTTATAGGGTACTCTATAATACCTAGAAGCCAAATTGCTTTTATATACGCAAATCCTTTGCACTTCTAAGTGGGGTTAAGTTTTCAACCCAAACAATATTCAGTTTTAATTTTCATTGTATCAGTCTATCGGACCAGTCCTCATAGTATTCAGGTAATTCCCGCTCAAATATCTCAAATCCTTAAACAGTATACTATACTGCGCCGGCTATAAGGAAAAGCCTTCTATGAGCATGAATTAAAATAGACCTCTACAAAAGAATAAAGGGTAGCTTATAATAGCCTTTCAGCATGATACATAGGATAAGCTTTATATGAGCCAGAGCCTGTTCAAAGCTGGTTTATGCTTTAAGCTGGCTTAATAGGGAGTGTAAAGATTTTTCTGTAAACAGAATCCACCATGGAAATTTCATAGAAAAATATTAAAACATAAAACTAAAAATTGCAACTAA
>CAYWBF010000213.1:0-5229 GCA_964456085.1 uncultured Eubacteriales bacterium | reverse complement strand
TCTAGGGTTCCTATTATTTCTGCCGTTGGCCATGAAACGGATTTTACTATTGCAGATTTTGTGGCGGATTTAAGGGCGGCTACGCCTTCTGTTGCCGGAGAGCTTTCTGTTCCCCAGCAGTCTGCCCTTGTTTATGAGGTAGATAGCCTTAAGGTACAGCTTAAGAAGGCTTTGCTCGGTAAGCTAAGCAAACAACAACTTATAGTGGAGGGCTTGGCTAAGCACCTTGCTCCCTCAAAAATTCTTAATAAAATTTATGAAAGGCAGTTATATGTGTCCAGACTTACTGCCGCCATGGAAAAAGAAGCCATTCATAAGCTACAGGTTTATAAATACAGGCTTCAAAGCAACGTAAAGGCACTGGAAAACGGAAATACTGAAAAAATTTTAAAAAAGGGATTTGGGTATTTAATGGACTCTAATGAGAATATAATTTTAGATGTCCAAAGCCTTAACATAGATGATGAAGTAAAAATTACTCTTCACAGTGGGAAAATAAAGGCAAGAGTTATAGAAATAACAAATAATTAATAATTAAAAAATAGGGAATGATAATATGGCAAAGAAAAAGCAAACCTTCGAGGAGGCTTTAAACAGGCTTGAAGAGGTGGTTTCTTTAATAGAGGGCAGCGAGGTTACACTTACCCAGTCTGTTAGCTTATATAAGGAAGGAATTTTGCTTGCCGATTTTTGCAGCGAGAGCCTTAAGTCTGTAGAGAAGGAAATATTGGTGCTCACAGGTGAGGGAGATGCGGCTTTGCCTGAAATGGAGAAATTAAATGAACTTTACCAATGAAATGCAGCTGATACGGGAAAAAATTAACCGAAGCTTAGTGCAGTGCTTGGAAGCCTATGCTTCCTCCGGCTTATCCAGAAAGGAAATTTTGGAGCCTATGGGCTACAGCCTTTTGGCTGGCGGAAAAAGAATACGGCCATTACTGTTAATTGGGGGCTGTCTTGCTTTTTCTCAGGAGTACGAGGAAGCTATGCCCTTTGCCTGTGCCATTGAAATGATTCATACCTATTCTCTCATTCACGATGACCTTCCGGCTATGGATAATGATGACTTTAGACGGGGAAGGCTTACTTGTCATAAGGCTTTTGATGAGGGTCTTGCTATTCTTGCCGGCGATGCCTTGCTTAATCTTGCCTTTGAAGTTATGACTGAGGCGGCTTCGAAGGATTCCTCAGAAAAAGGTGTTCGTCAAAAGCTGCTGGCTATGCATGAAATTTCTAAGGCCTCCGGGGCAAAGGGAATGATTGCCGGGCAAGCCGTTGATATTACCTCTGTTAACAAAAGGCCTAGCTATGACGAGCTTGAGTATATGCACAAAAATAAAACGGGTGCTATTATAGGCGGCGCAATTTCCGCCGGAGCTTTAATTGGAGGGGCTGACGTAGAGATAGCCTACAGTCTTAGGAAGCTTGGAATAACCCTTGGGCTTGCCTTTCAAATACAGGATGACCTTCTTGACCTAACAAGCACCAAGGAAGAAATGGGGAAAGCGGTCAATAAGGACGAAGCCTTAAATAAAGCCACATATACGTCTATACTGGGCGAAGCGACCGCCAGGGAGCGCTTTAATGCCTTATCGGTAGAAATATTCGGCTTATTGGAGGGGCTTAGCCTTAAGAATAATTTGCTGATTGAGCTTATAAAAAATATTTTGAACAGAAAAAATTAGGAATGGGGAGGTAGAGTTTCCCCCTTGGCATATATATTTGAATTATTGGAAAACAGAATACTTTGGGTAGCCATTCTATCCTGGGCTATTGCTCAGGTTATAAAGATACTTATAGATTTTGGCCAGAGAAAAAGGGTAGACGTATCCCTTATGGTCAGCTCCGGAGGAATGCCCAGCTCCCACAGCTCCTTTGTTACAGCGCTGTCCTTTGCCATTGGGTTTAAGGACGGGTTTAACTCGTCGATTTTTGCGGTGTGCGCTATAGTTTCCATGGTGGTAATGTATGACGCCGCTGGGGTAAGGCGTGCCGCTGGAAATCAAGCGGCTGCTATTAATATGCTGGTGCAAAGTCTGGAGGATCAGGGCATTAGGCTGGACAAAAAGCTGAAGGAGCTTTTGGGACACAGCCCTATTGAGGTTGCCTGCGGTGCTATACTTGGGTTTATTACTGCATTTGTGTTCTCTAAGGTCTTTTGAGTTGATAAAAATATATTATTAGGAAGGTTAACCTTTGAAAAATGCGCTTTTTAGATAAAGTAAATTCTCCAGAACAGCTAAAAAAGCTTACTATCCCATGTCTGCTGCTTTATGCAGAGGAGGTTCGCAAGTTTCTCATTTCCTCCGTTTCACAAACGGGGGGGCACTTGGCCTCCAACCTTGGGGTAGTGGAGCTGACAATTGCTCTGCATTACTGCTTTAACACGCCAAAGGACAAGCTTGTTTTTGACGTGGGGCATCAGGCATATGTTCATAAGCTGATTACCGGTAGACTAGAAAAATTTTCACAGCTTAGGCAGCTTGACGGAATGTCCGGCTTTCCAAAGACGAGCGAAAGCGAACATGATTCTTTTGATGTAGGCCACAGCTCCACCTCAATTTCTGCTGCCCTTGGACTTTGTATAGGCAGAGATTTAAACGGAAGCGACGAAAAAGTCGCCGCAATTATAGGCGACGGCTCCTTAACCGGTGGACTTGCGTACGAAGGGCTTAACAATGCCGGGCGAGCCAATACGGACATACTTGTTATTTTGAATGACAACGAAATGTCAATTTCCAGAAATGTAGGTGCCCTTTCAAATTGTCTAAACGCAATAAGAACGGCACCTAATTATTTATCTGCCAAAGCCGATATTAAAGGATTTTTAAACGGTATACCTATAGTTGGTGAGGGTTTGGGTAAGATTGTTGAGAGGTTTAAAACTATTGTAAGGTATTCCCTTGTATCCGGTGTTTTTTTTGAGGAGCTGGGGTTTAGATATATTGGACCTATTGACGGGCACAATATTAAGGAGCTTATTGAGGTTTTAAATAAGGTGAAAAAGCTTAAAGGCCCTGTGCTTTTACACGTTTACACAAAAAAAGGCAAGGGCTATAGCCTTGCCGAAAATTATCCCGAGAAATTCCACGGTGTTGAACCTTTTAATGTGGAGACAGGTGAAATGAAAAAAAGCAGTGAGGAGACTTATTCCTCTGCTTTTGGAAAAGAGCTTTGCCGCTTAGCAGAGGAAAACAAAAAAATTGTTGCTATTACAGCTGCTATGACTGGTGGTACGGGGTTATCCGGATTTCAGGCTGCTTATCCAAAACGGTTGTTTGACGTTGGAATAGCAGAGGGGCACGCTGTAACCTTTGCCGCAGGGTTGGCGAAGCAGGGGCTTATTCCTGTTTTTGCTGTGTACTCTACATTTTTGCAAAGAGGGTATGACCAGATTATTCATGATGTATGCCTTCAAGGGCTGCATGTGATTTTTGCTATAGATAGAGCAGGTATTGTTGGCGCAGACGGTGAAACTCATCAAGGCACCTTTGATTTATCCTATTTATCTCATATCCCAAACCTTACTATACTATCTCCAAAAAATACAGAGGAGCTAAAGCTTATGCTCCAATTTGCCGTAAGCCATAAAGGGCCAATAGCCATACGATACCCACGAGGCGGCAGCGAAAACAGCTTACATAGTAAGCCCATTATGCTTGGAGTGGCAGAGGAGATAGAGTCGGGAAAGGAAATAGCCATTGTTAGCGTTGGCGCTATGATGGATACGGGGTTGGAGGTTTATAAAAAGCTAAAGGCTGACGGAAAAAATCCTTCCTTAATAAATGCTCGGTTTATTAAGCCTATAGATAATGGGCTTGCGACTAGACTAAGGGATTTTGACTATGTTTTTGTATTGGAGGACAATTTAGCTAACGGAGGGTATGGAAGCCTTCTTCTTAAAGAAATGGCGGAAGCTGATTGCTTGAAAAATACAAGGCTTCATATTTTTGCCTTTCCTCAAAAATTCATTCCCCAAGGAACAAGGAGTCAGCTTTTTGAAAGGAACGGTCTTAGTCCTATGGCTATATATGAAAAAATTAAGGAAATAGTTGATAGCCAGTCATGAGGGAGCAAAGATTAGACAGCTTCATAAGCGAAAAGTACGGTTTGAGCAGAGAGGTTGCCAAGGAAATTATTGTTGAGGGAAGAGTAACCTTTAAACGTGCTGTTTGTCTTAAACCCGGGGTTAAGCTTAGAGAAGGTGAGGAGGCGCTTGTAGAGGTGCTTCTCCCCGAGGAGAGATTTGTTAGCCGAGGGGGAATTAAGCTTTTACATGCCCTCAAGGATTTTGAGATAGATGTAAGCGACAAAATCTGTATTGACATAGGGGCTTCCACAGGAGGTTTTACGGAATGTCTGCTTAAGCATGGGGCAAGACTGGTCTATGCTGTTGATGTAGGAACAAACCAGCTTGCGGAAAGATTAAGAGCCGACCAGCGGGTAATAAGTATTGAGAATACAAACATTAAGACACTGCCAGCACTGCCTAATCTATGCGAGATTGCTACTGTTGACCTGTCCTTTATTTCCTTGACAAAGGTGCTTGGCAGTATAAAAGCCTTTATAACTGAGGACGGATTAATTCTTGCCCTTGTAAAGCCACAGTTTGAAGCCGGAAGAAAGTATTTATCCTCAAAGGGTATCGTACGGGATACTGCTGTACATGATGAGGTCATTAAAAATATAAAAAATTTTGCACAGAATATTAACCTTTCCGTTTTAGGGGTGAAAAAATCCCATATCACCGGCAGAGACGGAAACGTTGAATATTTTATGCTGCTTAGGAATAGTTAAGCCATGAAAAATGTTGGAGTTTTTATTAATTTAAAAAAAGATGAGAGCCTGGAATATACCAAGTTGATTATTGACTGGCTGCTAAAACTTGATTGCAAGCCTCTTTTAACAAAGCTTATTGCAAATAGGCTTTCTTTTTATGGGGATTATTATGACTTTAAGGGTATTCTGGAGAGTGCAGACTTTTTATTAGTGCTGGGGGGAGACGGAACAATGCTTAGAATTGCACGTCACGCCGCAGTATACAATAAGCCCATTATTGGGATAAACCTTGGAACCCTTGGGTACTTGACTGACGCTGACCGTCATGATGGCTTTATGGCGCTAGAGCGTGTTGTAAATGGCAGTTATACCCTTGAAAAGCGTATGATGCTTGAAGCTGAGGCTGTTTCCGGGGAAGGTGAAAGGAAAATTTTTAATGCACTTAACGAT